>JACQIG010000035.1 GCA_016198605.1 Candidatus Aenigmatarchaeota archaeon
CTTTAGTGGAACGAAGTGGATAAATGATCATAACCGAAATGACGGCAGTCTTCATGACAAGCGGCGTAAGGTTTGCCATAGCTGCGTTCATGCTATGGCTGTACCGCAAGAACAGGAACAGGTTCGTCATTGCATTCGGCCTGTTCTTCCTGCTGTTCGGCGTCCACGGGCTCTTCAGGTTTTTCAGCGTGACGGAGGGAAACCAGCTGCTCTATTTTGTCCACAGGATAACGCTCATTGGCGGGACGATAACGATACTTTACGCGCTGAAGTCCCTGGGAATAGGCTGGGTAGGGAAATACCATGCAATACCCGCCTTTGCAGCCGCTGCAACCGCGCTGTCATATCTTGATTCCTATGTCTTTGGCGGCGTGCAGGGCGAAATGGCGTTCTGGGACCACCTGCTGGCCGGCAGCTATGGCCTGGCATTTGCGCATTTCCCAACACTCGCGCTTGGCGGTTCGGGACTGCTCATAGCCGCGTACTACTTCAATTCATTTGGCAAGGGGATGCACACTATGGGGAAGCGCGTCATGGTTTGCGGGTTCCTGCTTGAGGGGCTGCTGCATTTCGTCGCCCCCTTCTTCATTCCGCTGGGCTTCACGTGGCTCCTGTTCATCGCCGGCATGGTGTTCACCGCAATGATAGGCATCGGCTGGGGCATGAGCATAAGCGTATATCACTACCCAGCGGCAGCCGCGGGCAGCCGCGGTAGGCATGTCAGTATGCTGGAGGTGTTTTTGCATGGCAAAGACCATAATGGTAGTGGACGATGAGAGCGACATAAGGGAAAGCGTAAGGACAATACTGGAAACGAACGGCTATTCCGTGATCACCGCCGTGGACGGCGACGACTGCCTCAGGAAGCTGAGGAGCGCAAAGCCGGACCTGATACTGATGGACGTTATGATGCCAGGCACGCCTGTGCGCGAGGTCATATCAAGGATCAAGGGCACAAAGATAGCGTATTTCACGGTGGTAAGGACGTCAGACATTGAGAAGGAGCGCCTCCTAAAGACCCCCAACGTAGTCGGCTTCATACAGAAGCCCTTTGAGCTGGAGGACCTGCTCAAGGCGGTGAAGAGGCTGGTTGGTAAAACATGATGAAGCAGATGATAGTAGTAGGGCCGCGCAACTATAACGAGACCGTCATAGATTTCGTGGCAAACCTGAGCAAGAAGCCCGGCAGGATAGGATACGTCTCCCTCAACAAGACGTACTCAAGCGTCATGTGCATGCTGGAGGACAGGGGGGCGGACATGGGAAAGTTCTTCTTCATAGACTGCATAACGTCGAGCCTCCTGCCGGCCAAGGGCGTGAAGAACGTGGCCGTGGTGATGCCGATGGGAAGCATTGATGCCCTTAACCTGCTCAAGAACGAGATCAAGGCCGCTGTTTCAAGGGAGAAGCTGGACACACTTGTAATTGATTCGTTCTCTAGCCTGATGGTGTACATGAAAGAGGAGAAGGCGCTCTCATGGCTGACGAGCCTGCTGAACTTCCTGGAGGAGGGCGGCATCGGCGTGACGATATTCGTCCTGGAGGACGACACCAAGAGGGACGCCGTAAAGCAGGTAGAGATGCGCGTTGACAGCGCGGACATAATAAAATACTGAGCAGCCGCCGGAGCAGGTGCGTATGAGGCTGAAGGGAAAGCTCATTGTTATGTTCCTGGCGGTTGCGATAGTGCCGCTTTCGGCCATTGTTGCGGTTGGCACTTATAGGCTTGAGAACGCCCTGATGGAGAACGCCCTTGGACAGCTGGACGCAGTTGCCACCATACAGGAAGCAAGGATAAGCGACGCGGTAGTGGCCAATACAAACGCCATCCGCGCCTTCAAAACCAGGCTGCAACTCAAGACAGAGCTCGCGAAATACACACAGGACGGAAGCGCTCAGTCCCTTGGCTTCATTAACTCGCTTATCAAGGATGTTAAGTCGCAGCTCGGCTACAGGGACATACACATACTGGATGCACGCGGCAGGATAGTGGCGTCCACGGATCCTGGCATGGTTGGGGCCAATTATTCGCATGAATACGCGTTTGCCAGGGGAATGGTGGCCGAAGACCCTACAATAGTCTTCAAGGACAGGGATGGCAGGCTCGGGCTTCGCCTTGCGGGTCCCCTGGAACTTAACGGCACGCTCATTGGCGTTGCATTAATAGAGACCGACGCGGAAAACCTCCTCCTCCCGCTGCGCGAATATGCAGGCCTCGGGGAGACCGGGGAATCACAGCTGGTAAAGCCGCTGGACAACGGGGATGCGCTATATATCACGCCCCTGAGGTTTTACCCCGACGCCGCCCTCTCATTGGTGGAGCCGAGGGAGAATGCCGACAGGCCCATCATCCAGGCGCTTAATAAGACTGAAAAAATTTTCACCAGCGCGCTTGACTACAGGGGCCATGAGGTCCTTGCCGTCTCAAAATACATAGAAAGCGCCGGCTGGGGCCTGGTGGTCAAGAAGGACAAGTCTGAGGCCTTCAAGCCCGTGGAGGACCTTGTGTACGCCTCGCTGGCCGTCGGCATCCTGGTAATATTCTTTGCAGTAGCGCTGTCGCTGTTCTTTGCAGGCTCAATTTCAAGGCCCATAAGCCAGCTGTCCTCGGCCATGAAGGAGCTGAAGAGAGGCAACTTCAAGGCCAGGGTGGACATAAAGACAAATGATGAGTTCCAGGAGCTTGGCGAAAGCTTTAACATGGCGGTCAGGCTGGCCGGGCAGGAGAGCGAGCACAAGAGGCTTGACAGGATGAAGTCGGAATTCCTAACCATGGCAGGCCATGAGCTGCGCAGCCCGATGACCCCCATGAGGGCGCAGCTGCAGATGCTGCTTGCAGGCTATTTCGGCAGGATTAGAGCCAGGCAGAAGGAGGCACTTGAAATAATACTCAGGAACAGCATAAGGCTTGACAGCATAATAAGGGATTTCCTTGAAATATCAAGGCTGGAGACCGCGAGGCTTTCCTTCAACTTTGCCAAGGGCGACCTGCGCCCCCACATAAAAAATGTCGTGCGCGAGATGGAGGCCTTCATGCCGGAAAGGGGGGTTTCCATCAGCCTGGAGACGGGGAAGCTGCCGGCCATTGAGGCGGATACGGACAGGGTTTCCCAGGTGCTTAGGAACCTGCTGAGCAACGCCA
>JACQIG010000036.1 GCA_016198605.1 Candidatus Aenigmatarchaeota archaeon
CATCTAAGAATATAACTGTTTTTACAAAATTAGTGTTAATCATGGAACCCACGCCCCTCGGAATGCATGGTGCAGCGTTCTTCTCCAGGGTGTTCATATACGTGGTGATATTCAACGTGGCAATCCTGGCGACAAGCGTGGTGCTCCACGAGGCCGGGCACTTCGTTGCGGGTACGCTGCTGGCGGGCTGCACCGGCGAGATAATACTCTATGACATGGAGATGTCAGGCCCGTATACAGCGCTGGACTGCCCGGCTAAGCCTGACGTGCTGCTGCTCCATGCGGCTTCAATGGGCGTTGTGATCCCATATTCCCTGCTTTTCCTTGCGCTCAAGGGGATGCCTGAGCGGCATTACTTCACGGAAATACTGGGCATATCCATGTTCACGGCGGCCCTGGACCTGCGGTCGGCCACGGGGCTTGACATTGCATATTACCTCAGCCTGTCGGCGGGCATTGCGACCTTCCTTTTTGGGCAATACATGCTGGTTGACAGGACATTCGCAAGGCTTGAGGAGAAGATGGCACGGTGATTCGCTTGGCGGCATTGCAGACTGTCCCACTCCCTGTATTGCAGGCGGCGGCGTTTTCCGCCATGGCAGCGGTAGCCATGTTTGCCCTGAGGGCGTTCATTGTGGACGGGATGCTGAGGAAAGCCATCGGCAGCAGGCCAGTGGTGCTTGTCGCGGGACAGCCAGGCGCTGGCAAAGGGGAGCTTATGAGGAGCATGTCAGGCGGTAGGGTAAAGACAATGGTGTATCCTTTCATAGGGAAGATCAGGATGGCCGATTCCAGTTTTTACGGCAAGCCATGCCGCTTCGTCTGCTTCAGGTCAGCAAGCGATGGCACCTCGCTGAAAAGGCATGCGGCAAGGCTGCGGCACAACAGGCCAAAGGTCGTGCTGTTCGCAATACGGGCCTCCAGTGACGGTGACGCCATAAGGATGCAACAGGAAGCGTTCAGGGAAATTGCAGGCGCTCTGCCTGGGGTGGCTTCAATACCAGTCCTGTGCGCGCCGCCGGCGGAAGGCGTTGCCTCCATCAAGCCCGTTACTGACGCATTCGGCTGCGGCGTCATTGACATGTTGCGCAGCGGGAAGGGGGAGGAGGAGCTCTACAAAGCCATCAGCCCGCATCTGGCCTGAGCCTGATTATCTTGTCATCCCCCGGCGCGGGAATTCCCCTTCCGTCCTTATTGTTGGTTGTGATGTAAAGGTAGCCTTCGTGCACTATGGCTTCCCTTATCCTTCCGATGCCATCCAGCAGAACCTCTTCATTTATTATTGCCCTGCCGTCATCAGAAAGCGTTATCCTTCTCAATTGGCTCCCCCGCAGCCCTGCCACATACAGCCCATTATTGTAAAAAGCGATCCCCGAAGGCGCAAGGGTGAATTCAGAGTAGCACCTTATGGGGCTTACGGACCCAGCCGGCTGTTCGCCGCATTCATCCGGCCAGCCGTAATTCCCGCCTTTCGCAATAACGTTGATTTCATCGTTCCTCGTGGGGCCGTGCTCGGAGGAGTACAATTCCCCCCTGCTGTTCCATGCGAGTCCCTGAGGGTTCCTGTGACCGTAGGAATATACGTAATTCCCGAAGGGGTTATCTTCTGGTATCGTTCCGTCATTGTTCATCCTCAGGATTTTCCCCGCGAGGGAATTGGTGTCCTGTGAAGAGGAAGGGTTAGTTGCGTCACCGGTTGTGACGTAAAGCTTCCCGTCAGGGCCGAACCTTATCCTCCCGCCGTCGTGGAACTGCGCGCTTGGTATGTTATCAAGAAGTATGAACTCATTTTCCAGTTTTCCATCCAATTCAAACCTTGACACGCGGTTGCCATTAGCGTGCGTATAGTAGACGTAAACAAGATTATTTACAGTGAACTCAGGGTCAATAGCAATTCCAAGGAGGCCTGACTCGCTTACTTCGCTCACTTCAATATTCCCGACTATTTTCACGCTGCCATTTTCCAGTAAGCTAACCCTCCCCGGCCTTTCGGTGAAAACCATACTGCCGTCAGGCAGGAAATCCAGGGCCCAGGGGGTGTCCAGGTTGGTGGCCAGGACTTCAATGTCAAGGCCCCTCTCTACAGCTGCCTGCTCCACCGGCTTTGGCACAAGCAGCCACAAGGCAGATATCGCTACAATTGTTACAACAAGGATTGTCATCTTCTCCATAAGGCATATTTTCATCTGAGAAATAAAAAGCGCCCTGGGCGGAAGGTCAGATTTTCCTTAGCCTTTCCAAGACTGCCTGCTTTTTCAGCTTGAGCTCTCTTGGTGTCATGTTCATGTATTTGTAATCGTTAAACTGCCGCACAATTTTTACCAGCTCTCCCAACAGGTGTTCAAGCCTGTGTTTTCTGAGGATCCTGTAATAGAGGCCAAAATCCATTGGGCAATTAAAGAGCATGCTTAATATGTCTATCCTGTCCTTCTCCCCCTTCTCGCTTTCTCTCCTTTCAAGTTCAGCTCCCTGTTTCAGAATAAGAAGGTATTCGGGCTTGGCCACCCTAAAG
>JACQIG010000045.1 GCA_016198605.1 Candidatus Aenigmatarchaeota archaeon
GAACATCACTAATACGTCATGGAACATCACTAATACGTCGGGGACTAACATTGTCGGGGGCCCTCACATAGGCGGCAATTTCTGGCATAATTACCTCGGGCTAGACGCCAACAGCGACGGCTTCGGGGACAGCAACCTGCCATACAAGTCAGGCGGGGCAATAGTAAATGGCGGGGACTACATGCCTCTGGTAAGGCCCGTCACAGGCGGCGGGAGGCCGAGGACGAAGCCGCCGGTCAGGAGGGAGAACGTGCTTGAAAACCCGCAGCCTGTTTATTGAGATGTTTATAGTGGAGGGGTTGGCATTAAATGCAAGACATGGTTTGGAACAGCATCTCTCGTTTTCATTACATTCCTGGCGGCAGCCATTCCAGCATCCGCCCAGTATGTAAAGCTGCTGTCTGATGCCACAGTTGACGTGGCTCCCATCACAGAGAACGGCCTTGTCGTCTGGCAGAGGCCTGTGGACGCGGACACGGAGATAAAGGCCGTCTCATCTGACAATCCTGGAGCTATAAAGGACGTGAATCCAGGCCTCACGGACAGCGTCTCCTCCTTCATAGAGGTTGACAATGGCTACGTATTGTGGAAGAGGTGTCCTCCTGAAGCCTCTTGCGAGCTGAGGGTATACAATTTCTCCGCTGATTCCAATGTGAGGATAGACGACACTGGCGTTGATGATGCGGCGCAGTTCCCCTTGCTTGAGAACGGGAAGGCCATATGGCTAAATCCAAACACCACCATATTCCCCCAGCCAGGAGTCCTCTCAGATCTGTGGCTATGGAACGGCGCCTCTGCAATGCTGCTCGCGAGGAACGTGACAAAGGGCTGCGCCCCGCTTCTCCAGGACGGCCAGGTCGTATGGCTGGGATGGGACGGCAATGACAGGGAGCTTTTCATCTTTGACGGCAGCAGGGTTGCGCAGCTCACCAACAATTCGGCTGAAGAAGGGTGCTTCTCCGTACATGACGGCAAGGTAGCCTGGCCAAGCTATGACGGCAATGATTTTGAGATAATGCTTTTTGACAGGATAAACATAAGCCGCATAACAAACGACACGCTGAACGACACTGGCCCGAGCCTCTTTGACGGAAAGATAGCATGGACTAACGTGGAAAGCTATTCGCCCTTTGGCGCGCCCGAGAATACAAATGTCAAGCTGTTCGATGGAACTAGCGTAAATACAATATTTGACACCGACTACCAGAGCTATGACATACAACTGCAGGATGCGGTTCTTTTCAAGACTACAAACCCGACTGTGTCGGTGACGGCACTTGTCTATTACAATATAACCTCCAATACCACCACGTTCCTCAGCACTGATTTCGGCAGCCAGATATTCAGGGGCAACCGTGTGGCATGGAGGGAGAGCCTGCCGAACGGCGACCAGTTCATAGGCTTCTTTGATGGCAATGCACCTTCATTCCTGGACTTCGCGTCAGGCAGCGGGAATGCAGAACTGTTCGGGCCGGAGTTCGACGGAAGGCACGTGGCATGGATCAGGAAAGACTTTCAGGTGCAGTCCTGCACGCCTGCCGGCGGCACAGCCTTTGACATTAACGTCCCTCATGATTCCCTCAAAACAAAAAATATAATTTCTGGCTCCGTCTCCACGCCGATAGGTGCTGCAAATACATACATTGACCCAACGTTTTCCCTTGATGATGGCATCGCCTCATGGATAGGAGATGATACGGTAACAATAGGGGCTGACTGCTCTGTGAACTATGACTTTGACCCCTTCCTTTCCTCCTTCAGCCCCGTGGCAGACCCTAAGGCAGCAACGCCTTATATGATGATAGGCAATGAATCCATGAATGTCACCGTTTCCACGGTGCTGCAGAATGACGGCGGGAAGGCGGAAAACGGCGTCCCTGTTAAGGTTTCAGTTAATGATGTCTATAGCGAAACAAAAAATGTTGACTTGCCTCCGAGGGCGCTTGTAAGCGTCAATTTTACCCTTCCCTTCAGCCAGCCTGACATAAGCAACATAACAATATCATTTGGCCTCCTCGCAGGATTCGCCGAATCCAACAGCCTGAACAATAAGGCCGGGCTTGTTTCCTTCCAGGGAAATGTAACAGACGGCCACAACCACTCCCTCCCAGGAATAAATGTCACTTTCAGCCTGAATGGGAAACGCTATAGGACGCATTCTGACAGTAATGGCACGTTCAACATCATAACAAACCACCCCGCCACAAGCGGCGACTGGCTGAGCGTCGCACTTGCTGACGGGAGGGGCTTTGTGGAAGTGTACGATTGGATAGGCAGCCAGGCAAATCCTACTTACTTCGGCAAGAACCTGACAGCCATAAGCTTTGCCGGCAGGATAAGGCTTTTCAACGCCTCAAACCAGACAGACTTCCAGCAGCCGATAGGGTTCCACAATTCAAGCGCCGTGGACAGGCTTGACGACCTTGCATGGATCTACTATTTTGACAAGATAACAGCGGACTTCACAAATGACGCTCTCCAGCTCAGCATGAACTTCTCAATGCCAGTGGAGATCTACGGCTTCAGGCCAGGAGGAGGGTCGCTGTTCTATTGCAGCCATAATATAAGCTCCTGCAACTTCAGTGCGAAAATCACAAAAATAAACAGCCCGGTTGCAAGGACAGCACTGACAGCGGCCGGCATGCCTGACGTGCATATGCACGAGTTCGGTCACCACATACAAGCTGACTCTTTAATGGGCGGCGACAACAAGGGCATTACAATAGGCGGCACAAACCACGGCCTGATTGCAAACCCTGATTCCAGGGACTCCTGGGTGGAGGGATTTGCGCAGTTTGTCCCCCTTGCGGTCAAGCGCGTGGCGCTAAATGATTCCCAGGCCAACCTTTTGAAATGGTCCGGGTCAGCCGCAGGCGACGACATGGAAAGGAATTACAACGTGACAGAGGACGAGGAATTCGCCGTCTCAAGCCTCATGTGGGACCTGCTTGACGGGACTACGAATGCGGCGCCTGACCTGTTTGGAGACAATGTCCAACTGACAATCCAGCAGATATGGGGCACCATCAACAAGGAGGAAATCATAAACATCTCTGCGGTGTACAAGGCCTTCAACAGCTCTGGATTTGCCGGGCTGTCTGGCGATGCTGACGTGGATAACATAACCAACCTGGATGAGATATTCGTAGCCCACGGCTTTTACAACGACTCCAATGGCAATGGCATTTACGATCTTGGGGAGCCAATAGGCATAACGTCGTGGAATCCTGCATTCCAAGAAAGGGAGGAGAAGCTAGTGAGGCCGGGATCATTCCTTTCCTTCACCGTGATAAACACTTCCGGCAACCAGACGTTTGAGTATGAAATCCTGGTAAATGAATCGAATTCGCCTCCCTTTGATTCCCTGGACAGGCAGTACGCAATACCAGCCAGCAACGACACGCTAATCAATGGCACGCTTACACCCTATTCCATGCCGCCAACTGAAAGCTTCACGAAGGGGAACTTGACCGTATTTGTGGATGGCGTGAACTGCGGTTCAGTGGAACTGAACAATACATTCTACTGGGGCAGGGTAGCAGCCTCCACGGACCCCCCAGAAGCCCTCATAAGCAAGGTCTTCTTCTGCGACGGCGAGCCCCCGCAGGCAGGGCTGTGCGGGGCGAACATCACTGCAGACACAAACCTATCCCAGGACATTGCCTGCAGCGGCACTGCATTGAGCATAGGCGCAAGCGGGATAACAATAGACTGCCAGGGCCATGCTCTGGCAGGCAACGGCAGCGGTGACGGCATTCACATAGAAGCAAGCAATGTCGCGGTCAAGAACTGCATAATACGCGGCTTTGGAAGCGGCATAAACATTCTCGGCGGGAATAACTATAGCATAGCCAATAACACCCTTCTGTCCAATACCATAAGGGGGCTTGGCATAGTAGGCTCGGACAGCAATGTAACCAGCAACACTGTCTATTGGAACCAGCATGGCATGGGATTTTCAGGGGTGAATAACTGGATAGCCGGCAATAATGTCAGCGGTAATCGCGAATCAGGGATAGCTATTCTTACATCTGCAAACAGCACTATCCAGGATAATGTCGCTGTAAACAATTCCAACTATTCAGTATACGTTAGTGATAGCATTGGCAGCATGATCAGGGGCAATGTAGTACAGCAGTCGTCAGTGGGCATATTCCATACGATTAGCAGCAGCTCTGCAATATCAGACAATATTGTGGTCTTGAATGGCAAAGGCATATCCATGTTTTTCTCTGATGGCAACAACATCACTGGCAACACAGTGCAGGGCAACTCCCTGGGCATAGAGCTGGAATTCTTCTGCCAGGGCAACCGCATATTCAATAACTACTTCAGCAATTCGGTGAACGCCAACGATACCACGGGAGCAAACCTCTGGAATACAACAAGAAGAGGCGGCACTAACATAATAGGAAACCCGCTAATAGGCGGCAACTTCTGGGATGACTATGCAGGCTTCGATTTCAACGGCGACCTTATAGGAGATACAGGCCTGCCCTATAAGTCTGGGGGCAGGGTAGTAACGGGCGGAGACTTCCTGCCGCTTGTCATGCATGTGTGCGGCGACAGCTTCTGTAATGGCGGCGAGACATGCCGTTCATGCTCATCTGACTGCGGCATCTGTCCGCCAAGCTCTGGCGGCGGCTCCAGAGGGAAACCTGTGAAGAGGCAATTGTAGATTCCCGCGTATAATTAGAGCCCTCCCTCACAAAAACCCAAAAGCATATATCCCACCAAATATAGGGTTTAATGATGATAGACAAGCTGCTTGTTTCCCTCATAGCAATAGGCCTTGTCACAGGGATAGGCGTTGCCATGCTTGTTCAGCAGAGCCCGTTCTGCGGCAGGGGTGTCTGCCCCGATGGGACGGAATACGACAAATACAGTTTCGTGGACGGCCAATGTGTGGAGATACAGTACATACGTGACCCCTGCGGGCAGCTACCCTCCCAGACGGCATGGTATTCCATTGATCCCGTTCAGTGCAACGGAAACCAGTGGGACCAGTGGTGGGACCAGCAGGGAACTCCAGGTGTACGGCAACCCGGCAATCCGCAATTAATAGTATCATCCTATCTGTCAGCAGTCCACAACATAGAAGTCCTGGATTTCAAGGACGAGGTCACGCAGGAGATAGTCTGCCAGGCATGCTCATGCCCCACGGGCCACACATACAGCATACTGATTGGCACCAGCGAGGCAAGGCTGCTCCCGTTGGGCTGGACCAAGGTTCTGCCTTTGGGAGACAACCAGCAGTGCGAGATTGGCGTCTGCCCGGATGGCACCACATACCAGAAATATTTCTTTGACGGCGTGAAATGCGTCCTGGTCAATTACATAAGGGACCCCTGTGGGCCCCTGCCAGCCCTTGAGAAACCGGCAATAGCCGGCGTCTTCCCCCAGGCCGGAGCCGTGGGTTCAAGCGTGACAATAAGCGGCTCGGGCTTCACGGCCGAAGGCAACTCAGTATATTTCAGCTCCAATATCGTAGGCAGCTATGATTCAAACGGGAATACGATAATTTTCACCATACCGCCCGAATTCGCTTCGGGCTGCGACGCACCATGCGAGTCTGCGGAGCCCCCTGAAATAAGCCCTGGTTCCTACATGTTCACGGTGGTCAACGCCGGCGGGACGAGCAATGAGTTCGAGTTCACCGTGACATCTTCGTCCCCGCCCACAATAGCCGGCATCTCACCCTCCTCCGGCCCCGAAGGAACAGCAGTGGCAATAAGCGGCGAGAACCTCCATGGCGGCCGCGTCTATTTCGGCAGCGAACAGAACTGGGGCGGCGCCACGTCTTCATCCGATGGCAAGGCGCTCACATTTACTGTCATAGGCAGCCCCTGCGAGCCGCCGTATGGCTGCGCTTACTCGCCGTTTGATCCCGGCACATACTCTGTTTATGTCGTCACCGTGAACGGGAGGAGCAACAGCGTCCAGTTCACTGTTACAGCATGAGCGGCGCTTACTGGCGCCGGGCATCCAACTTTTATATACCGGAACAGCTAAAGTTCCAATAGGGATGTTTTCTCATGTATGAGTTTGAAAACAAGATAATAAAAGATGGGCGCGTCCTGAAGGAGCAGTTCATACCCAGCAGGATTGTCCACAGGGACGGCCAGTTGAAGGTGATAAGGGACAACCTCAGGCCGCTGCTGAAGAGGCAGCAGCCCAGGAGCATGTTCATCCATGGCAGCCCGGGCACGGGGAAGACCTGCATCTCAAAATACGTGACCGAGGAGCTTTCAGCCCATGTCTCCTCTGTCCTGCACTGCTATGTCAACTGCTGGCTATACCCGAGCACGTTCAAGATACTGTTCAGCATATTGCAGGAGTTTGGCGTTTCCATGTCCATACACAGGAAAGGCACGCCCACGGACGAATTGTTTGACATATTCAGGAAGAGGCTGCAGGACAGGCAATGCGTCATAGTGCTGGATGAAGTGGACCAGCTGGAGGATGACAAGATACTCTACGACTTGGCCAGGATGGAGAATGTCGGGCTGATGCTGATATCAAACGACGAGCATGCCCTGGGAGGGGTGGACCCGCGCGTCAGGAGCTCCCTGGCCTCGGTGGACACCATACATTTCCCCCCTTATTCCTTTGAGGAGATACGGGACATATTAAGGGACAGGGCTGAATGGGGGCTGCTGCCGGGGGTGGTCGCGAAGGCGCAGGTGGACTGGATTGCCAGGGTGTCCTCCGGGGACGCCAGGATTGCGCTAAACGTGCTCAGGCTTGCGGCTGAGGCTGCGGAGAACAAGGACAGGGAGGGCATATCGGACGAGCACATAAGGGCCGCGCTGCCAAAGGTGCATGTCTCCGAGAAGGAGAAGGCAACGGAGAGGCTGAACGAACACCAGAGAATGATTTATGGGATAATAAGCCAGTCGGGAGAGATAAAACCAGAGGACCTTTACCCGGAATATGAGAAGGCCTGCAAAAAGAATGGGGTGGACCCCATAGTTGACAGGAGCGTGAGGAAGTGCCTGGAGAAGCTCGCCCAATACAAGCTGGTGCTGGCAAAAGGGGAGGGCAGGTGGAGGGTTTACAGCGTTGGGAAAGAAGCCGCGGGGGAGGGGTCATAGCTCATAGGCCAGCCTAAAGTATTTCTGTATTTCAGATTCGTCTTTGCCCAGCCTTTTCAGCTCTCCAAACACATGCCCTCTGTGGGTGTTGAACCTCCTGGTTATTTTGTCAAAACTGAATAGCCTGAGGGTTTCACCGTACGTGCTGCCTTCGTTCCTGAAGCCGCATGTCCCTGTCCAGAACCCGACCCATGGTTGAAGGGTGACCACAAGGGGGTCTTCCGGTTTTTCGTATTCCACGCCCTCCACGTACTTTCCCTGTCCGAAGCCTTCTACATACCCCGCATAAAAATGCGCAGAAAACCCTGACCTGTCGGGATGCTTGTCTGTCACGTACAGTTTGATTCTCTTGCCGTTTTTCCGCAGCAAATCCTCTAGACATGCAATGTCCATGGATTTATTATCAGAA
>JACQIG010000037.1 GCA_016198605.1 Candidatus Aenigmatarchaeota archaeon
CGCTTACACTCATCCTTTACGCCCATCTCTCATCAGCCCAGAACCCCTGCTCCCCCTCCGGCGGCTGGGTGCCCACTGGGGCTTTTGAGTGCGACAGCGTCACGATAAGCGTGAATTCCTTGACTGTCAATAATGGCGTCACCCTTACGCTGAGGAATGTGCAGATGACCGTGGCGGGGCAGACGACTGTGAATTCTGGGGGAGTGCTGAACATACTGGATTCACAGGGAGGGGTAATACAGCAGGGGAATTTAAGCGTCTCAGGCAATTTCACCCTGAACAATTCGCTCTTGAGGATGGACGGATTGAAGGACAGGTCGCTGAGGATTGATGTAAATGGCGGTGGTTCAGCCTCCATTGACAGGTCAAACATAACAAACGGCCCTGCGAATGGAAGCGCCAATTTCCTTTTTGAGACGAATGCAGACTCACTTTTTTCGATGGCCAATTCATATCTTGATGCGATCACCAGCGGATCCCCAGCGGCTGCCATAGCGGGCCTCCATATCCGCAATACAGGCGCCCTGTTGGAAAACAACACGATAAAATCCCCGGACAGCGATGCAATCGTCATATCAGCCCAAGACGCAATTGCGCGGAACAATGCCGTAATATCAGGCACTTCAGGCGTAAGGATAGATAGCACCATACCAGGCGTAAGCATCCGGAATGTAATCATAGCTGGCAATGCCATAGATTCCGGCAAGAAAAATAGCGGTGCAGGCATAGTGGCGATTGACGCCGACAATGTCACTATAGAGAACAACTCAATAATAACCCGTATCGGACACGGCATATTCATAACCGCCACAGTCCCCCGGCAACTCCAGTATTCCGTAACAGGCAACAGGATAACAGTCAATCCCGGTATTGTCAGCGGCCCCGCGGGGTTGAGGATACAAGGCCAAACCAACCTTGTAAACATACTGTTTGCAAATTCCGCTTTCAGGAACAATACAATCACTGTCCTGGAACCGTTCATTGAAGGCCTCAAAACAGCCAACACAGACGGCCTGGAGATCCAGGATATGTCAATAACCGCCCCAAGCTCAATTGACGTAAGCATCAGCGGCGGCAGCATCAACTTGACTAACTCAACTTTCGATGAATCAGATGTGTCGGTTACGGGTGGAGGCTCTCTCACAGTAAAAAGATATGCTGACATTTATGTGAAAGGCCAGTCAAACACCCCCGTCCAGGGTGCAGCCATTTCCATATACAATTCCACAGGCAGCCTTGTTTCCTCGGCAGTCACCGATGCCTCTGGCGCCACCAGGCACGCCTTGGCAGAATATACGCAGTCTCCAGCAGGAAAGGTCTTGGCTGGCAAATACACAGTTGAAACAATCTACCCTTCGGGCGAGACGGTTGCAATCAAGTTTGCCGTATCCGGCTACGCAAGGCTAGAAATAGTCCCGAAAGGCGCTGACTGGGCGCCGTCAGGCAGGGTAATAATGGGGGATGCAAACCTGAAGCTCAACTCACTGACAATTAACTCCGGGGCCAACCTGACCCTCAGGAACACCACACTAGAGGCAGGCACCACATCAATCAAGCCGGGCGGCTCGCTGAACATATATGACTCCAAGAATACCATTATCCAGAGCGGTCACTTGTTCATAAACGGCACCTATAACATGATAAATGCAACCCTCCATGTGAACGGAACCTCAAACGGTGTATTGTCAATAAACGTGGAATCTGCAGGGTCCATGTACATAAATGATTCGATAATTAAGGCAGGCCCCTTTAATGGGAGTGCAAACTTCTTCTTCAGGGTGCAAAAGGGGTCTGCCTTCCTGCTGGAAAACTCCTATCTTGAAGATTTCGGTGGAATAGGCGGCGGCCTTTCTGTAGAGGCATCCAATGCGACAATAAGAAACAGCACGCTTAACCTGAGCGCCAGCATGTTCCAGATACCAGACACAAACGCCATGAACGTGGGGGGGCCGGGGGCAGGCGGCTTGGCTGTTAACAATACAATCCAGCAAAATGCAATAATAGGCCCGGCTTGCAGCGGTTCCTGCACGCTTGCCGGCGCTGTCAAGATTGACAATAGCTCCTTCAACAGGATAGAATCTAACAGGATAACAAGCCCGACGAACGGCATAATACTGGTTAACAAATGGGAGGGCAATCTTATAGCCTCCAATGCCGTCAACGCCTCTGGCAGCGGCATACAAATCACGGGTCCCGCCCCAAGTTTTGACCTTGCGATAATAAACAACACGATCCAGAGCGGAAGCGCGGGCATTGAAAAATCGTTCGTAAACGGTTCCGCGATAATAAACAACACGGTCCACGCAAACAACATGGGCATTTACAGTCAGAACGGCATAGATAATGACCTTATAGAAGGCAACAGCATAAACTCCGTGTTTACAGGCGTATCCATCGCTTCCCTCGGGAAGGCGACTATCGCACATAATTCCATCAACGTTTCCGGGTTCGGCATTGCCGGGCAGGGCGGGATTGAGGTCTTGACAGCCGGGACGGCAAACCTCTCATTCAATACAATCAGGGTATCGTCCCCGATTAGCAATCCCAACTCCTTCGGCATAGACATTTTCACAGCTTCCACATTCGTGAGCGATTCAGTTGTTGACGCGCCCGATGTGACTGACATTGGAATTGACGTGGATGTGGAAGCAACCGTGTTGCTGACGAACATCACATTCAACCAGTCTGACATATTCTTTCAGCCGGGGGATGCCGCAGTGGCCGTGCGGAACTACCTAGACGTTCTGGCTCAGTCCTCCACAGGCTCGCCCATACCTGGCGCTACAGTTACTGTAGCCAATGTTTCAGGCCAGATATTATCCCTATCTGCTGATTCTGCAGGAAGGATACCAAAACAGACCCTAACATTATTTATTCAAAATAGAACTGACAGGATATTCTCCGCTCCTTACACAGTTTCGGCTTCTGCTTCAGGCTTCAGCCCCGCAAGCACGCAGGTAAGCCTCCTGGCAAACGAGTTTGTCACATTCACCCTCTCTCCGGTATGCGGTGATGGCGTGTGCGCTTCAGGTGAAAGCTGTCC
>JACQIG010000041.1 GCA_016198605.1 Candidatus Aenigmatarchaeota archaeon
AGATATTAGCACGCGGCACGTCTTTTAAGCCTTTGCCCACTTCACCACGGAAAGCTTGGACAAATGGGAGCTCACATATACGTCTCCACCGGCACCTTCTCCTTTGCCCTTTTCACCACTGACGGCTTCGGCTGGTACTGCCTCCTGAGGTCCTTCTTCACCAGCATTGTGAAGGCCCTCCTCACGGCCCAGACGTAATCACCCAGAGACCTCGTCTCCTTTACAAATTTCGCCATGTTGTTCCATGATAGAACCTTGCTCCTCAAAAGGTCATCTATTACCTTCAACCCCTCATTATATACGCTAATCCTCTGCTCTGCCGTGAACTCGGGCGTCTCGAACTGCGGCCTCACGTTGTCCATGTAGAAGCGCGAATAGTCCAGCACATCGGTGAAATCCAGCAGGAACTTGCCGTGGCTGCGCACGTATTCCCAGAGAGGGGTGCCAGGCTCCGGGACAGCGTGGTTAAGGTTGGCGTAGTCCACCCCCGATTCCTTGATGAACCTTATGGTTTGCATGGCCGTTTCCGGCGTCTCATCCTCCAGGCCTATTATGAAATGCCCGCCGGCCTTTATGCCGGTTTCATGGCACAGATCTATGGCCCTCTTTATCATCTGCCTGCTTGACGCCTTCCTTATCCTCTTCAGCGTCTCGTCATTGCCCGATTCCATGCCGAAATATATTAGCTGGCAGCCGGCCTGCTTCAGTTTCCTGAACACCTCTAAGTCAGCACTGGCGACATGCAGGCCGTTCGGCAGGATGAATTTTATGCCAAGGTTTCTCCTTATTATCTCCTCCGCGACATCAATCATCCTCTGCCTGTCAACGCCAAAGTTCTCGTCCACTATCGTGAACGTCCTGTTCACCCTCGCGGCGGCCTCAGGGTATTTCTTGAGCAGGAATTCCATCTCATCCACCACGTTCTTCGCGCTCCTGCCCCTGAACAGTTTGCCCGTAACAGGCCTGGAGCAGAACGTGCATGAATATGGGCAGCCCCTGCTCGTGAGCATGCAGAACGCGCCGTTGTAAGTCCTGATGTCCAGCATGTCCCTGTCCGGGAAGGGTATCTTGTCAAGGTCCGTTATCGGCATAGACATCGGGTTCTTGATTATCTGGCCGTAGCTCCTGTATATTACCCCATTGATGCCTGACAGGTCCTCGCCATTCTCCAGCCTCCTGATGAGTTCGGCTATCGTCGCGTCAGCCTCGCCGTACACGACTATGTCAAGCTCCGGCACAAGCTCCAGCACCCTTTGCTGGAACAGGGTGGCGTGAGGGCCGCCGAGTATGATGGTCTTGGCGTATGGCCTCGCCATCCTGATGACCTCATGCGCCTCCTTGAACGTTGCCACGGAAGCTGTAAGGAGCAGCACATCAGGCCTCTCCTTCAGCTTCTCCATCAGGTGTTCCTCTGTCCTGTATGGGGATTGTATGTATGCACGGAAATCGCCCCTGACAAGGTCCACGAAGGAGATGTCCTTATAGCCGGCAGCCTTCAGCTCTGCCGAAATCAGGCAGAGCCCAAGCGGAGGCGAGCCGGAGCCGAAGGGCTGGACGAGCAGTATTTTCATATCAATCTAGGCTTAACCAGATCAATATAAAAACATTCCCCTCATTTAACAGGCACGCACCTATACGCGCCTGCGTATACGAACCAGTTCCTGAACGGCAGGACATTCCCTAGGGGACTCATGTTTAGCCTCTCCTCCCTTACCTCAAAGCCGCTGTCATGAAGGAACCTCTTAAAGGAGAAGTACCCCCAGTAGTGCAGGTGCTGCCCCATCTTGTACATGTTCCTGTCGGGCATCCGGCCAAGCAGTATGCTCAGCCTGTCCTTCCAGTACAGCGCATTGCCGTATGTCACCACCATGCAGCCCCCTGGCCTGATGAACCGCTTCACGTTTTCCAGGAATATCCTGGGCTCAAACAGGTGCTCTATCAGGTCCAGGCACACGACAACGTCAAACTTGCCCTTGGCCATTTCATTCAATTCGTGCTCAACGTTGCAGACTGCCGCATTCACCCCCCTCCTTCTGGCTTTCTCAACAGCCTTGCCTGATATGTCAAGCCCCGTGACGCGGCAGTTCTTCTTGATTAGCATCCTGGAGAACGTCCCGTCGCCGCACCCTATCTCCAGGACACTCTTGCCTTCCCCTATGAGCCCCAGAGCTAGCCTGTGCCTTAGCTCTATCCTACCTTCCTCCTGCCCCTTCCAGTACTTGTCGTAGAACTCCCTGCTCATTGCTCACAGACGCTCCTGTATAACTTAATGTGCTCTTCAGCTATTTTATCCCATGTGAAACGCCTTTCAACGCGCCTCCGCCCTTCGCGGCCCATCCTGCTCCTGAGGCCATCATCCTCCAGCAGTTCCTTTATTTTATGTGCAAGATTCTGTGGATCTCCTGCCTTAACCAAAAACCCTGCCCTCTCATCAACAACATCCCTGTTGCCGCACACGTTAGTGGCCACCACCGGCACGCCACAGGCCATGGCCTCCAAAAGCACTTTAGGCATCCCTTCATGGTATGAAGGCAGCACGAAGACCTTTGCCCTGTTGTAATATTCCGCGAGCTTCTGGTGATTCACGGCAGCTATTATCTCCACGTTTGACAGGCCGTATTTCCTAATCATACCCATAATACTGTTATAATCATCATCGCCTTTATTCCCGCCTACAAGGCATATTTTCAGGCTCTTGCCCTTCTTGACCGAGGCGGCAGCCTTTAACAAAACAGGCACGGCCTTCTTCCTCGCAAACCTGCCGACATACAGCACGTCTATGTCCTTATCCATTTTGAGCGGCCTGAATCTTGCCGTGTCCACAGCAGTCGGGATGTAATTAACCTTGTACCTGTCTACCCCGAAACTATTTATTACATTTTCCCTTTCTTCAGAAGAGACGGTTACTATTGCATCCGCACTCTTGCATGCATACCTGTTGAAAAGGTAGGAATACAGGGTGTCCCTTGAGGCGCTCTGCCGCATGGGCTGGTATTTGTAAGAAAATGCAGTCCCGTGTATCGTGTGCACCATGGGCTTGCCCAGCCTGCCCTTGTAGTGGTAGAGGTAAAAGAAGCCGTGCATGTGCGTGTGGATGATGTCTATCGCGTCTTTAAGCCCTGATATATTCTTGTAGGCATCAATTCCCTGCCTTAATAACGTAAGCCTGCCTTTTGCAGGTATCCTGCGCACCTGCGTGCCGTCCACATCCCCTGAATCAGCCTCTGGCGTTATCACAATGTTTTCCACGCCCCGCTTGCCAAGCTCCCTTACAATGTTGTAGAAGTAAGGCATCAGTCCGCTTTCAATACTGTCCATGCCGTAGAAATACTGGCAAAGCCGCGCCACCCTCATTTCCCGCCTCCCACTTTCCTTGCCACAATGAAGTAGTGGTAGGGGTTGCCCTCAAACCTGTAGTGCCTTTGTACCTCAAACCCCGCATCCCTCACAGACGCCAATATCCTGCGCAGGCCGAATCCCAGCCATCCTATCTCCCAGAAGTGCTCCGCCCGTATGAGGTGCCTGTAGAAAGGCGCGATTATTCGCTGGAGTGCATTGCCGGAAGAAAAAGGAAGGGATATTACCGCAAACTCCCTGGAGACCCTCTCCAGTTCCTTCATGGCCTTTGATGACCTATGGAAAGGCATGTGTTCCAGCACCTCAAAGCAGAGGACTGCGTCAAATGAGCTGTCCTTGAATGGCAGGTGGCATGCATCAGCCATGACATTCGGGTTAAGCGCAGGATCTATGTCCACGGAGATCACCTTCATGCCCTTGGCCTTCAAATTTCTGTTTACAAACCCGTTCCCAATGCCTATCTCCAGCACGTTTCCCCCTCCAATGCTCAGCGTCTCCCTTATCTGGTTCTCATAGCTCCTTACCCTGCCTGGCGTGTCATATCCTTCAAGGTAATGCTCCCTGGGAACCTGCAGTCTTGCCATAGCGCACCCAACAACGGAATAGGGGGTTTTATTTATAACCCTTTGCCGGATTTATACGGTTATGCGGAACCTCGTCTCAATAGTGATAGCCGCGCGCAACAATGCGGACACGCTTGGCCAGTGCATAGAATCGCTCCTTTCCCAGACCTACAAGAACACTGAAATCATAGTGGTGAATGACGGCTCAACGGACAATACAGCCCGCCTGGCTAAACGGTATCCGGTTAAAGTCGTCAGCATAAGGCATACTATCTACGGCTGCAGCCGCCCAAGGAGGAGGGGCATAGGGAAGGCTAAAGGCGAATTCATACTGATAGTTGACGCCGATGCCAAATACCACCCAAGGTACATTGAGCGCCTCATAAGGCATTTCAAGGACAGAAGAATAGCCGCAGCAGCAGGCCGCGTCATAGTCTGGAATCCGGATACATGGATCACGCGATGCAGGGAAGTGATGTATAAGGTAAGATTTGACGATCCCGCCAATATGGAGAAGGAAATAAAGGCAGGCAAGATAGCGGCATGGTTCATGAGGAAGAAGGCCTACGATGAGGTAGGGGGCCATGACAGGAGCATACCCCACATAGGCGAGGATGTAGATGTTACAAGGCGCATCCTGAAGGCAGGCTATAATGTTGTGTATGAGCCCACGGCCTTCTGGCGGCACAAATACCCCTCAACCCTCAAAGAGGTTGCGAGAAGGTCATTCAATTACGGCAGGAGCGCTGTGCATTTCTACAAAAAATACCCGGATGAGTTCAGCACGGCCCGGTTCTTGTTTAGTCTGAGCCCCCTCTTCATTGCCCTCTTGCTGTTGATATCCCCCGCCATCGCTCTCGTGCTGCTGCTTATTTATCTGGCAGTACTTGAGGGCCAGGCATGCAGGTGGTTTGCAAGGGCAAAGGGATATAAAAACAGGTACTACTTGCTGGGATGTTATGCTGTGATCGGGACGGTGGGCTCCTTTGCACATTCGCTTGGCGTCATGAAGGGCGTGTTTTCTAAATAGCACCGAGATACTCCACAGTCTTTCTCAGGCCTTCCTCCAAACCGGTTTTAGGCTCCCAGCCAAGAAGCTGTCTGGCCTTGGAATTGTCCCCGCAGGACCTTTCAAAATCAGCATACCTTTGAGGCAGGAAAACAGGCTCAAAATTCTTTCCGCAGATTTCAATGACCTTTTTCGCAATGTCCTTGACGCTCAGCTCAATACCACTGCACACATGTATGGTCTCGCCTGCTGGCCCGGCTGTCAGCGCCCTGTAGAGCGCCTCTGTCACATCATCGATGTACAGCCAGTCCTTGGCCTGCCTGCCGTCGCCTGAAATTATTGGCGGCTCGTTTCTTAGGGTGCGCCATATGAAATTGGAAATCATTGCACCGCGCGAGTGTGGGTTCTGCCCGGGGCCGTAAACGTTGAAAGTTCTTGTTATCACGGTAGGCAGGCCGTAGACACCGTGATAATGCCTGCAGAATATTTCTCCAACAAGCTTGCTAGCAGCATAGGTTGACCTTGGAGTTCTTGGCGGCCATTCCTCACTTGCCTTGTGCGGGGAGTCTATGTTTCCCAGAACAAGGCCGGTGCCCATGTAATGGAAAAGGCTGACATTCTCTTCCATTGCAGCGTTAAGCATGTTAAAGGTCCCGCCGACATTGACGCCCCATGCCTGCGATTCCTGGTAGGGCTTGTCAAAGGAGATCATGGCAGAAAGGTGGCTTACTGCATCACATCCCTTTACAGCCTTCCTGCACGTGTTCTGGCTGCGCACGTCTCCCTTCAGAAACTCAACCCCTTCTGGCAGCCGCTTTACCCTCTCGGCATCCCGCTTGGTTCCCAAAACCCTTACCTGAAAACCTTCACTGTGAAGTCTCCGGACAAGGTGCAGGCCTATGAATCCGCAGCCTCCTGTCACCAGCACCTTTCCCGGGGTATCCATAGTCACACCAGCTTATTATATATTGTGATTATACTCCTCGCCCGCTTCTTCCAGTCATACTCCTCCGCTATCGCCCTCGCCCTCCTGCCAAGCCTCTCCCTCAGGCTCCTATCCTTTATCAGTTCAGTCAGCTTCTCCGAAAACCCATCTACGTCCCCTGGGCCTGCAAGAAGCCCGGCATCCCTCACTATCTTCCTGACCTCAGGGAAATCATAGGAAACCACAGGCCTTCCTGATGCCATATATTCAAAAAGCTTCACCGGGCACCACCAGAAGCCGTACTTTTCCATGGGCCTGTATCCGCTGACGTCAAATGGGGCTATCAGCACATCTGATGCAGAAAGGTATTCGGGGAGTTCGTTATAAGCTATGCCCCCCGTGAACATTATGTTTTTTTCGCCCTTGCACGCCGCCTTGGTCCTATCAAAAAGCATGCCTTCTCCTATCAAGACAACCCTCACGTTGCTGTGTTTCCTTAGGATGCGGCTTGCAATGTAAGGTATCTGCTCCACGCCGTGCCATTCCCTGAAGGAGCCTGCATAGGCTATTAAGATATCCCCTTTCTTTATGCCAAGCCTTTCCCTTATATCGCTTTTTATGCCCGGCCTGAACCTGCTGGTGTCAACGCCGTTTGGCACGACAAAAATTGGCCTGTTTGTTTTCTTCTCCAGGATTGATTTCAGCGTGCTGGTCTGCGTTATTATCGCATCTGCCCTCCGGAGCTTCTTCCCTATAAGATAAGAATATAGCCTTCCCTTAATCTCCCCTTTCACTATCCCGGGATCGTTGACTTCAAGCACGTATTTTCTGTTTTTTATCATGCCCAAAGTGACAGGATTTGCATGGAATCGCTCATGCACGAGGTCGCAGTCCGCTATTTCAGGCTCTATTATTTTCTTGTAAAAGAAGTATTTTGAGGCGCCCCTTGCCGGAAGAAATATTGTTTCAACGGAAGGCTTTGTTTTCGTGTCTCCTTTTTGGATGAGCAGTTTTATTTTTACCCCCTTCCTGGCTATTGCCCTGGCCATCTCATGGGTATGCACAAACCCCGCGTGGGGGTCCCCGAACTTCTCCGATAGGGCAAGGTAAGCCACTTTCATGTCCGCCTCGTAACCTGTTCATAAACCCTTTCCACCATTTTTATAACTTTGCCCCAGTCATACCCTGATGCCGTCTTTTTTGCCTCTTTGGGCATTTTTAGTGCCTTATCTTCAATATTCAATATCAATTGTACTACCTCCTCTGGCTTGTTAAAATCTACAAGAAAGCCATTCACGCCGTGCCTGATGAAGTTCCTGAAGGAGTCTATGTCGTTTGCTATGACAGGCACACCTGCGGCCATGGCTTCCAGAATGCTTATGCCAAACCCCTCATACTCGGAGGCTGACACGAAGAACTGCGCCCTTGCAAGCAGCCTGAGCTTCTCCCTGTCAGAGACCCTTCCAGCAAAGACCACATTGCCAGACACGCCCAAATCCCTTGCAAGCCTTTCCAGGCCCGTCCTCAGGCCCATCCAATCATCCCCTGCTATATACAATTTCACTGGCATGCGGCCCTTCAGCGACGCCACAGCCCTGATGAGATTGTCAACCCTCTTGTTGCCGGCTATTCTGCCTACGTAAAGCAGCATGCCCTTCTCCGGCTTCCTTTCCAGCCCGGAATAAGCCCCTATGTCAAGCCCGTTTGGGATGAATGTTATGTTGCTTGTTATCCCCGAGAAAAGCTCCACGTCATTCTTGCTGACGGCTATTGTTTCATCTATTCCCTTGAGCACAAGCCTGTCCCAGCCGTAGAAATATATGTTCTTCCCGAAGGAGAACTTCTTGGTGTGGAACATGGCCCCGTGGGTGGAAAGCACCAGCGGCTTGCCATGCAGCGGCTTAGTCATGACAAGCAGGTCGGAGAAGAACCCCAGGGTGTGTATGTGCACCACGTCGTACCCGCTCAGGTATTTCAATATGGAGAAAGCCATCTTGTAATACTTCATGTTGATATAAGGCACGCGGTAGATCCTTATTCCTTCATGCTCCTCGAATGCCGGCAGCTTCGTGTATTCATACACGCACGTGTTGAAGCAGACCACGTCGCTCTTGTGTCCGCGCCTTATCAGCTCCCTGCATAGCTCGTAAAGGTATACCTCCACCCCCCCAGAGCATGGGTAGAAATGCTGGACAACATGCAGTATCTTCATAGTTCCACCAGCCGGCTGGCTCCAATTTGCGCAAGCCGGAATTTGCGCCATCGGCGATCGCCAAACCAACTAAGCTATTTTAATATTAAAGCTTAATACCAAGAATCAGAGGTCCTTATGTACCAGAAATTGCGCGGCATGCAGGCAGTCAGGAAGATCGCCAGAAACCCCAATGTTGCCAGGAACCCGCTGGTGGGATACGCCTACCGCAGGAGGATGGAAAGCAAGATCAAGGGGATGCATTCATTCCCGCCTGGATTACTCGTTGAGACAATAAACACGTGCAATGCCAAATGTACAATGTGTCCGTATCCTGCGATGACAAGGAAGAAGGAATTCATGCCAATGGAGCTTTACAAGAAGATAGTTGACGAGGCTGCCGGCCAGGGAGTGAAGCGGTTCCAGCTTAACGCCACAAACGAGCCCCTCACCGACCCGCTCATCTTCAAGAGGATCCAATACGCCAGGGAGAAGGGCATCACAGGCACGCGCTTCTTCAGCAACGGTTCGCTGCTTAGCGAGGAGAAGGCCAAAGCGCTGCTGGAGTCAGGACTTGAGCTGCTGATAATAAGCCTGGACGGCGCGACAAAGGAGGTCTATGAGAAGGTGAGGGTGGGCCTGGATTACGACACGGTGATAGCCAACATCACGCGTTTTCTGGAAATGAGGAAAGCCGGTGGCTACCAATACCCTAAAGTTGAATTGCACATGACGGTTTCCAAGGCGAATACGTCTGAAGCGGAGGCTTTCGTCAGCAAGTTCAAGCAGCTCGCCGACGTGGTAACAACGACCATCGCCCACGATTGGGCAGGCCAGACGCAGGAGAACAACCCGCTCCATGTCATCACAAACCCTGTCCCTGCAACGCCCTGCAGGAAGCTCTGGTTTGATTTCAACGTGCTCGCTGACGGCAGGGTGGCGCTCTGCTGCCTGGACTATGACGGCAAGGTGATACTCGGCGACGTGAAGAGCCAGAGCATAATGGAGATCTGGAACGGCGAGGCCTACAGGAAGATCAGGGACGCCCACGTTAATGGAAACCAATCAACGCTTAACCTTTGCAACACCTGCCATCAGAGGGACAGCTGGTGGAGAGGGGATGAGCAGTGAGGAGCTTCCATCCCAAGCCTGATAAACCGGGATGATTTCTTGCTTTCCGCCTTTATTAAAAATCCGCCCCAATAATTAATAATGGACAAGAAGGGCATAGCCCTGATCTCGGGCATACTATTCCTAGCGATAACAATAGCCGCAGTGGTGATAATATACCAGGCGGGAGTCCCGGTGATAAAAAGGATACAGGCGGCCAGCGTTGTTGACAAGACCAAGGAGGCCTTCTCGCAGATGGACAGCATAATACAGGACGTGGCCTCCGGGGGTAAGGGCAGCCAGAGGTCCGTATACCTCACCCTGGATTTCGGCAAGCTGAAGGCTGACAGCTCCAGGGACGAAATAACATGGGAACTCAATACCGATGCGCCTGTCATATCACCAAGGAGCATACAGAGGATAGGCAACATAGTCTTCGGCGCGAACCTAGGGGCCAGCGGGACGGATGACGGCAGCAGCTACGTCTTGGAGAATGAGCACCTGAGGGTGAAGATAAGGAAGCTGTCCCCGGGCTCCCCTTACAGCACAGACCAGCTGCTGCAGGAGGTGTTCAGCAAGGACCTGAACTCCGCCATGAACGCCACGCTTAACATCACTGTGGCCGGCGGCAGCGCTTCCGGCACAGGCTTCACCACACTGGAAACCCCCGGGAACAACATACCCTATGCCACCGTGTACGCTTTCATGGACTCCGGGGTTGATTACCACGTAAACTTCACACTTGAGTCAGGAGCCGATTTCATCACGATAGAGGGGGGCCAGCCATGAAAGGCGTGTCGCCACTGGTAGCAATGGTCGTGCTGATAGCCGTGGTCTTTGCCACGGCAGCCATAGTGGGGCCTTTCATAATCAACCTGGCCACAAGGTCTTCCACCAATGTGGGGAACGATACAGACACCAGCATACTCTGCCAGAGGGCGGCATACGATTTCCTGACAAGCTATGGCAATGGCACGGGGGTTAACTGGAGCTTCTCCGGCAGCCAAGGGCAGGATTATCTTCTGGTAGGCATCAGGAATTCCGGTCCCGTCACGCTCCACAGCTTCTCCCTTGAGGCAACCGTTGATGCAGCCACGGGGCAGAACATACTGCAATTAGGCGTGACAAATGAAAGCCAAAGGACGGGGGAAAACCCACTCAGGCCCGGCCAGGGGGCCATACTTAACGCCAGCATCACAAGCGACATAACGGGATCCCTGAGGTCAGTCAAGGTGCTCAATGGGATAAGGTGCCCCGCGATAAGCACGGACATATAGGTTAAATAACACCCGAGCATAATCATTAAAGGAGTATATTGAGGATGTGGCCGCATGGCAAGGAAAGCGCAAGCAAGAAACATCCCGGTTCCACCTGGCGGCGGGGATGCCAGGCCTGGCGACATAATCTCCATCAGGAAGAGCCTGCTTAGCACGCAGTCCGAGCTTGTGAGGTTCCAGAGAGCCTTTGATACTGCAATGGAGAGGGTGTCCGAGGTTTATGAGTGGAAGAAGGAAAACGAAGCGCTGGACATAGACGCAATAAGGAATGAGTTTGCCAACCAGTTCGAGAAGATAAACTCTGCCATAAAGACCAGCCTCAGCAAGAACAACGAGCTGAGGGAGAATATGGAGATAGAGCTGAAGACATTGAAGGCCCTTATGGGACAATCGGAGGCCTTTGAAAGGCAGGCAAAGGAAGTGGACCTCAAGGGCATGCGCCGCGACATGGAAGCAGTGAAAACCAAGCTGCAGTTCCTTGAGAGGCACATGGAGAATATGGACCTGAAGGGCGTGATAGAAAAGCTCGGCGAGCTGGAGGACAAGCTGAAGGGCCTTAGGTCAGGCACGCCTGTCATCATAGAATGATGCTTTGGCATAAGGAGGTTTTGCATGAAAAAGATTCTCATTGCCTTCATAGTCGGTGTCATTGTTGGCGCCATACTCGGCCTGTACGTCCTGCCGCAGTACGTGAGGGTGTAACAGGGATTTATAGCGATGCACCAATTCTAACCCATGGGACTGAACATATTCAGGCGCAAGGCGGAGCCGGCGCATGCCAGCGAGCAGGTGCACATAGGCGAACTGATGGGCTGGTTCATCAGGAACAATTCGGGCAGGATGGAAGCCGCGAAGGCGCAGTCGCATAAGCTCGCCACGGAAATCAAGAGCTCATTCCTTGCCGTGGGCAGCTCGCTGGTCGCGATAGAAAGGATATCCGTGGAGAAAGACGCGAAGCTTGATGCGACAATAAAGACGATTAAGGGCCCTTACATCAGCAAGGCAAGGAACATAATAAGCCGCCTCCCTTCGCTGGCCATGGATCCGGCATACCAGGACATGCAGGATTTCTACAACAAGTCCCGCGCTTCATACGCCGAGCTGTCTGGCATGCCGCCCAAGCTTTTCTTCGTCCTCACCAGCATGTTTGACAGGGAAGGCTCCAGGCTCGCGGCAGGCATGAAGGCCCTGGAAAACTCGCTTTCCTCTTTCTCCGGTTTCCTCCAGGGGGAATCTGTAGTAATCCAAACCCACGGGGAAATCATGTCCGGCCTCACCGCGCGCGAATCACTGATGTCTGAAATGCAGGAGCTAAGTTCCGTGGAAAGCGCAATAAGGAGCAAGATGGAAGCCCTGTCAGCAGAACTGCAGGCTGCGCGCACGGAGATGGACAAGCTGTCCTCAGGGGAGGAGGCAAAGGAGCATGAATCCATTTCCAGGCAGCTGGCTGAAATAAAATCCTCAATCTCTGATGCCAGGGGCAGGCTCTCCGTTTCCCTCGGCTCAATCAGGAAAGCCATTGAGCGCGCCTCCTATGGGGCGCAGACCCCTGAAATAAAATCCTACCTGCGTGATCCGCTTGAAGCATTCATGGCGAACGAGGACGGCATCGCGCAGGCCATTGCGGACCTACTTAATTCAGCCTCCATAAGGCAGAAGGACAGGCAAAAGCTGGAACAGTTCCTCCTCTCATTGGGCGCCCTTGCGGAGGCAAAAAAATACTACACCTCACTGTGCGTAACTGGAAAAAACATGGAAAGGCAGCTGGCCAGCTCCGGCCATGCCGAAAACAGGAGGCGCCTGGAAGGCAGGATAGAGTACCTGGAAAAGGCCACGGCCCGGCTTGTGGAGGAGCTGGATTCGGCGTCCTCAAGGAAAGCCGCGCTGCAGGATAAGGCGGTAGGCATAACAAAAAACCTCAGCAGCGCGGTTTCGCGCGCTACTGGCTGGCAGGTGGACGTTGTTTCTTAACCTGCGGAGATATTTAAATCTGATACTCAAGATTAGAGTGAGAGCCATGATAAATAAATTGCTGGAAAAGGCCCACCATGC
>JACQIG010000038.1 GCA_016198605.1 Candidatus Aenigmatarchaeota archaeon
GGCCTGGTATCCGGAGCAACCGTAACAATAGCCTCCGAGCAGTCAGGCACAGTCTACATCTGCTCACCCAACTCAGCCGCAGGCGGCGTCTACAACTGCACCGTCACGGCAGCAGAGCATGCAGGCCGCCCACTGGGAGCCTACAACACAACCATAAACGCAACAAAGCAGTACTACAACTCCAGCAACACAACCCGCGCAACCAACTCATACATATTAGGCACAGCACCCACCCTCTCCTCCGCATCAGCCAATTCAGACCAGGGCGGCTCAACAGGCGGCTGGGGCGAGGATTGGGACTTCAACGTGACCGTGCAGGACGTGGACAGCGACAACGTAAACGTCTCCCTCTGGATAGACACGGGCTCAGGCTTCCAGTTCAGGAACTCCACGGTCTGCTCCAGCTGCTCATCCGCCACAGCCATCCGCTTCCGCAACACCTTCACATCAGCAGACATAGGAAGCCGCTCTTTCAAGTTCAACGCCACAGACTCCAAGCAGTTCAACGGCACAACCTCAAACAGCTCCTTCACCATAGAGAAGGACGACACCCAGGCAGTCCTGGTCTCGGGCGACGCCATAAGCATCAACAGGGAAGGAAGCACAACAGGCGAGCTCGTATTAAGCATAACAGACCTTGACAGGGCAGCCTCAGCCGTGGGCACAGCCGTCAACGGCTCAATCTGGGTCACCAACAACCTCACCCAGTTCGACCAGGGAACAATAAACACAACCAACCCAGCAGGCCAGCTCATCCTCAATTTCAACCCCAGCTGCAACTACAACGTCTCCACGCAGAGGTGGAGGGGCGGAGTAAGCAACGACCCGGCCTATAAAGACTCAAACAGCTCCAACAGGACAATAACAGTGCTAGGCCAATTGAAGATAAACATAACCCAGCCACCCTTCCTATCCACCTTCAACGTCACCAACCAGATCCTGCTCAACACATCAATCTCCACGGACTGCGAAGCCGAGGGCAATCTAACAGCCACCACTGTCCAATTAGCACTTAATACAACAGGCTTATCTCCCGTAGCCTGCACCCCTGTAACAGAATCAGACATATACTACACCTGCACCTTCAACTCCACTGGAAGACTCCAGGGCAACTACACCGTCAATGTGACAGCAAATAGAACCAATTACAACACCAACAGCACCAGTTACATAGACAGGTTCTTCCTGGACAACATAGCCTCAACTGCGAGCAACGTCTCTGTAAGCCCTGCTAGGGACGGCTGGACAAGGAATTATAATTTCACTGTCAATATAACCGACCCTGAAGCCGACTCCATAACCTGCAAATTATATGTCTCCACAAACAACGGAACGAGTTACAGCCACGTTGGCAATGGGACTATAAGCGGTTCCGGTGTTTGTTCCGTTATCTATGGCAACTTCAGTGGCGCAAATATAGGCGTAAATAACACGTTCAAATTTGAGATAGTTAACGGCGAACCTACAAACACGTTCAATACGTCATCTGTAAACCAACCGTTCCTTGAGGAATCAAACGCCAGCGTCTTCCACTCCTCAGGAAACGGGTCTTCGGTTAACATATCCAGCGGCACATCCCTGCTGGCAATCAGGGTAAATGATACTGACAATCTTTCATTTGACCCTAACATAAATGTGACGTTCTATGTGTCAGCCAATATAACCACATTCAATTTCACATTCCAGAATACAACCAACTCCACAGGCCACGCAAACTATTACTTTGACCCAAACTGCAGCTATTCCCCGGGTGAGCAGATATGGCTAGCTGGTGTGGCAGATGCCTTCTACCAGGACGTCAATACAAGCAACTTCACCGTCACGGTATTAGGCGACCTTAACAACAGCATCAGCCAGCCCTCCGGAGGCAATGTACTGCGCGGGTCAAACGTGACCATACAGTCCAGAATAACAGACCTGTGCGGCAACAACATAACTTCCATGACAGGTAACAACATAACGTTCACCCTAACAAGCATTGATACAAGCCAGCGGTTCTCGTGCAGCAATACAATAGAGGACGCAAATGGCCTGTATAACTGCACAATAAACACCTCCGATCCAGCTGTGCTCCCGGCAAGGTTTTACAACATAACCATGAACGCAAGCAGGCAGTTCTACAACCAGCACAATATCACCAAGGCAAATGCCTTCTTTGTAGAGACAAGGCCCGTACTGGGCGGGCAGACGGTGACATCCTCAGGGGATGGCGGCTGGGGCGAGACCTGGGATTTCAACACCACAGTGCAGGACATAGATGGGGACAACCTGACCGTCCAGCTTTGGGCGAACCTCAGCGGCGATTTCGAGCTGTTAGGCACAAGGAACCTCACGGCGGCCTCGCCGACGGCAGTGGGCTTTGTTGTTAACACGTTTGTCTGTTCAAACCTCAACAGCCAGAGCTCCTCGATAAAGAACTTCAAATTCAACGTGACAGACACAAGGAATTACAATGACAGCAGGAACAGCACGCTTACGCTGGAAAAGGACGATGTTACAATAGATTTCATTACAGGCGCCGGCACCACGGTCAGCAGGGAAGGCAGCGCCACAACGCTTTACAGGCTCAGGATAAATGATTCTGACAGGGTGGCCTATGTGGGTTCTGGCGTCAATGGCAGCATCTTTGTTACGACCAATTATTTCATCTTTGATGCCGGAAATACCAACACTACTGACAACGACAGCAACCTGAGCATAAACTTCAACCCATCCTGCTCATACCTGGCAGGAAGCCAGAGCTGGAAAGGCGGGACATTCAATGACGCGTGCTACAAGGACTCCAACAGCTCAACATTCCCGACAACCGTGCGCGGACAGCTCAAGAACGACATACTGCAACCTTCATTCAATGCGAGCTTCCCCGCGGGTAACAGCGTCTTTATCCAGGCCAATATTACCACAGACTGCTCGGAGCCCCAGAATGCATCAACGGTCACCATAAACCTTACGTCTCCCCTAGGAGCCACAGAGGCATGCGGCACCATAAACAACCAGGGGGACGGCAGATATAACTGCACCTGGGACACCACGCTACACCAGGGCGGCTCCTGGGACGTGATACTCAACTCGAGCCTGACCAACTACTCTGCCAATTCAACAACCTATGTGGACTGGATATTCCTTAACAATACGCCGCCTGCAACATCAAACATCTCTGTATCACCCAACGCCGAAGGCTGGGGAATTATATACAATTACAGTATTTTCGTAAACGACACCCAGCAAGACAATGTGACATGCAACCTGTTTGTCTCCACCAATGGTGGCTCCAGCTACGCTTTGAGGAATTCTACAAATGTCACCAGCGGGCGCGGCACGTGCTGGGTTGCTGTGTCAAACTTTGCATGCGGTGACATAGGAAACGACAACCAGTTCTTCTTTGAAGTCAAGGACGGGACAAACAACGTCAATGCAACAGTGACGTCAGGCCCCAACATAACCGTGGATAACGCAACAATAATACTTCTGGCCGGCAACAGTTCCGTGGTAAACAGGACGGGCAACCAGGTAACACAGCTGCTGGTATTCTTCAATGACACAGACAGGAACATCAGCGTCCTGAACAGCACCAACGGCACATTCTGGACAACTACTAATGGCGTAACATTTGACAACGGCAACAGGTCACAGGCCAATCCAACCGGCCACCTGAACCGCAATTTCAACCCCGACTGCAACTATGAAGTGGGTGTCCAGCTGTGGAAAGCTGGGATAACGGATTCCTGCTATGAGCAGATAAACACGACCAATTTCACTGCCACAGTAATAGGCGGCCTGATAGCCAACCCGTCAAGTCCCGCAAACGGCTCAACTGTTGAGAAGGGGCAGAACATAACTGTAGATGCGGATATAAGGACAGACTGCGGCGTGAACATCGTGGCAGACAATGTCACATTCAGGTTTACCCATGAGTCTGGCAATTCAACTTTCACTAGCCTGACAACAAGCCTGGGAGGTGGCTTCTATCAGACAACAAGGAATACAACGGACATGCCGGCAAAGAATTACAATACAACCATAATATCATCGCTGCAGAACTACAACAACAATACGAGGACAATAGGGAACCACTTTTTTGTCATGACCAAGGCCAACCTTTCCAATGCGACCGCCTTGACAAATCCAGGTGGCTGGGGCGAGAGGTTCTACTTCTCTGTTAACGTCATGGATGAGGACATGGACAATGTCACACTGGAGCTCTTCACAAAGGACACAGATGTGGGAGCCTGGGGCGCCCCAAAGAACTCCACCACGCTTGTTGCCCCTGCAAACCAGACAGTCATACTATCAACAACCGTCCCTTCATTCACTGTGGACATATATGAATTCTACTTCCTGGCCACTGACACCAGGGGCCTCATCTCAAACACCACGCCGCAGAACTTTACAATAGAGAAGGATGATGTGAATATAATCCTTGTGGCAGGCAACGGGCTTGAGGTGTTCAGGAATGGCACGGATGAGATAAGGCTTACGCTGCTGGTCAATGACACAGACAGGAACCAGATTGTCGGGGCCGGGATTACGGCGAAATTCTGGGTGACAAAGAACGCCTCCAATCCAGTCTCTTTTGACATAGGGAAGGATACGACAACCAATGGCACTGGGCATATAAGCTACCTGTTCCCGACTGAAGTGCCGGAGGCTGAATGCAATTACGGCCTGGGTAGCCAGATATGGAGAGGGGGCACATCGGCAGACCCGTTCTATAAGGACGTCAACTCATCCAACTATACGCTGACGCTTAAATCGGACCTCAGGCCGTCAATACTTTACCCAAATGGCCAGGGATTCATATCGTTCAGGCCGGCACAGGACGGGACCACTGGCGAGCTTATCCTGCTCCAAGGCAACCTTAGCGATGACTGCACACCAGTTGATAGCGCCACGGCAACGTGGACGCTTACCAACGGCCAGAATTCCTTTGACAGCAGCGGGGTGAATTTCATAAACAGGACAGAGTCCGGGGGATCCTATAACATCACCTTCAATGCAACAAACAAGCCATTTGGCGACTACAACATCACATTCGCCGTCTCCAAATCATTTTACACGGACAATTCAACAACAAAAATAAACGGGCTAAATCTCGGGTCAAGGCCAAAACTGGCCACCCCAACAATAGACCATGTCTTTGGCGGGTGGGGCGAGCAGTACACTTTCACGGTAAGGCTGACCGACTCGGACTTAAATACCAACAATGTCACCTTGTGGAAGAGCTTCGACCAGGCAAATTGGGTGCAGATAGATTCGCAGAACGTGACACAGCCCGTCAACAAGCTGGTGACATTCAACAAGGTGTTTGCCTGCAGCGACCTGCTGGCAGGCCCGGTGAACTACTTCAGGTTCACCACCCTGGACCCATTCAGCTATTACAACAGCACCCAGAGCATACTCACAAGACAGATACATAACGCAACCGTAAGCCAGACGGCAGGCTTCAACCACAGCGAATCCGTGCCCAACGCGGGCCAGATAGGTTATTTCAACGTGAGCATATTCAACACCAATGGCTCCACAATCTACTTCAATCTGACGGTAAACGGCCTGCAGGTTGCCAGCAACAGGTCAGCCACAAACGGCACCAACACGACCATTAATGCAAAAGCTGCCGGGGTCATAGTAAACAACCCGGGCACACAGAATGTAAATGTAACTATAATGGATTCATCTGGAGCTGTATCCGTCGCCAATTATCTAGCGTTCCTTAACTACAGCGTGAGCGACAACTTCACCATTGACAGGGACAATGTGACCATAACAGTGCATTCGAGCAGCAACTCAACCGTCAGGCGGCTCGCCGGCTCTGCAGCGTTCCTCAGGGTAGACATATTTGACAGCGACCTTGGGGTATACCCGAACAGCACCAATGGCACGTTCTACATCACAGAGAACGGCTCTGCATTCACCGTCACAAGCTCCTGCGTGTCCTCAAACGGCACATGTTCCGTTACCTATAACCCTAGCTGCGATTCGGAGGCAGGGATAAGGCAGTGGAAAGGCGGCGCAACAGACCAGTGCTACCAGCTTATAAACTCAAGCCAGACAAACCTTACAGTAATCGGCCAGCTCAATCTGACAGTTGCAAATCCTGCCACTAACAAGACCATCAACAGGAACACAACCACGGATCTTAACGCCAGCGTTACGGATGAATGCGCCGTGCCCACACCTTCGGCGACTGTCACATGGTTCAACAGCACGCCTTCTGTCCTCGCAACAGGCCACAATGCAACATGGAATGTTCCGGTTACATACACACTAGGTCAGGCCAATATAAGCGCGAATGCAACTGCACAGAATTATGACCCTGTGGCCAACAGCAGCTTCCCCCTGATATACGGCTGGAGCAATGTGACTTCAATCACGCCTGCCAACGGCACCGTGTTTTCCGTGGGCGACATGGTCCAGATAACGTGCACCGTGAGGGACGCCAACACGAGCGCAAACATATCCAGCTACCCGGTGGGTTTCTACAAGAACAGCACATTGCAGGTTGCCAACGCAACAAATCCCAATGGCACCGCCGTATTCTTCTGGAATACATCAGGCGAGACATTTGGCCTATTCAATCACACGTGCATAATATCGGACAATTCCACGCTCTTCTACAATGATTCCTTCCCGCAGATTACAACTATCCTGGAGCTGAAGAGGAATCTGGTTATTGACAGCATCTTTGTTGACAACCAGACCATATACAGGAATGACACGTTCTCGCCCTACCAAACAAACATAACCGTTCATGTCAGGGACTCAAACATAGGAAATGCCGAGAACGCCACCGTGAACTTCTATAACAGCACGGCATTCATGGGTAACTGCACCACCAACTCAACCGGATCCTGCGGCATAGCTTACAACCCGCCCAATGCGACAATACCAAATGAATACACAATATTTATAAATGCCACCAAGGCAGGCCTGCAGGATTCTGTCACCAATACAACAAACATAACTGTCAGGGGGCTGCTCAGGATAAACATAACAGGCCCTGTAAACGGGTCATTCTACAGCAAGTCCCAGAATGTCACGTTAAATGTCACAATAGTTGACGAAAACAACCAGACCCAGACCCCTTCTGTCACATGGTATAACAGAACTAACCAGAGCGTTGCCACAGGCAATCCTTCAACTTGGGTCCTTTCAAACCAGGACACTGGAAGCCATAATCTGACAGCATTGGCAGTGCAGGGCTTCTTTGACACAAGTTCTAGCCACGTCAACGTGACAATAAACGGCCTTGCCGATGTGCTATGGCTCGCCCCGCCTAACAACTCAATAGCGCCTTATCCGGATCCGATAAGCCGGGTATGCCTTGTCAGGGACGCGAATTCGCTGGGAGGCATAAACAACTATACAGTGAACTTCTGGTACCTCAACGGCTCTTCTTATGTTGCCAACGGCACATTCCAGACCAACTCAACAGGCCATGCGAACAACACGTGGCAGGTTATAGCCAAGGGCGGCCTGACATTCAAGTGCAATATAACTGATGACAACCCGAAGCTGTTTTCGGCCAATATAGCCGAAGCCATAGTCCTCATTACCGTCAGGGATGTAAAAGCACCCAATGTAACAAACATCACAATCCTTCCCAACAGCAGCCTTGAGGCAAACCTGAATGCAACAAACATAACCGCCGTTGTGCAAGACGATTTTAACGTGAGCCAGGTTTACGCAACAATAACCATGCCGAATGGCACGCAAGTAAATGTGACGATGGCCCCCATTGGAAACAGCACATATAATGGCCAATACGTACCGCTCATTGACGGAACTCACGATCTGACAATATATGGTGTTGACTCGCCGCCGGAATCTAATGTGAACAGCACCTTCGGAGGGACGTTCATTTCGATAGGGAAGGTCAGGGCCAATGTTTCCTTAAATCCGTCAGACATAACAGCCACTGGCATCACCCAGACGCAGAACTTCACGTTCACCCTTGGGGTCAACCTCTCAAATCTTTTCGCTGTGAACATGTATGCGGCCTCGATAAACCTGACTGAAAGCCCCAGTGGCAGCCTCAGCTATAACACCACATCGTACTTCTGCGGTTCGCTGTCAACAAACCAGACATGCATCAGGCACTTCAGCGTGACGGTTCCTGCTGCCACGGCAGCCCAGGTAATAACACTGACAATAAACGGCACCTGGAGGAATCCGGACAATACCATAAACTCCACAACTAACGCAACCACCATAACAGTCGCCGCCAACCCAGTGCTGGACATAATACAGACATCAATAATCAATACCACGCCTCACGGAAGGAACACCTTTGTCGGCTCGCTTACGGTGGCCTCCACAGGCAACGAGCAGGTGACCAATATAGCCCTAAGCCTTGTCGGGGGAGACCTTGCCACAGGCTGTCCTGGGTGCACCGTCACGTTTGTGCCCTCATCTCATGGCCTATTGTTTGCCGGCGAGAACATCACGGTAACGGTGAACGTGACAGTCCCGCTTGGCCAGTCCCCTGCAAACCTGTTCACCTTCATACGGGCCACGCCTGACAACACCGGATACGATGAAGCTATCCTGAACATAACAATACCATCCAACCTTTCCTGGGCCAGGGCACCGTCTTCATTTGCCAACCTGCTTACGCCACCCAATACAAGCGGCACCATAGGCAACATAACCGTCAACAACACAGGTAACGTCAAGATACTTTTCAATGTCCTCAAGAACAGCGCCAGTGCGGGCTCCCAGACGATACTTGTTACCGCAACTCCAGCCGCTTTCGAGCTTGACAAGCAGTCAGCAAGGAATGTTTCCCTGACGTATAATATACCCGCAGCCGGCGTGAACTTGCAGGTGCATGATATCAACATCATAATCCAGAACGCCAGCGCAACGCCAGGCTCCCTGACTACTGAGCTTCACCTGAACGTCACGGATATTGGGCCTAACATAACCAACGTTGTGATAGCGCCGGCCGTCTTTGAGCCCGGATTTGAGAATGTCTCTGTAAATGCGACAATAACAGACAATTTTGGCGTATCCACAGCCTACGTGAATGCAACCAGTCCCACAAACATATCGCAGATAATAACAATGACCGCAAACGGATCAAATTACAATGCCACCTACAGCCCTTCCCAGATCGGCATACATACAATTGTAATATGCGCCAACGACACCTCTGGCTTGTTGAGCTGCACTTCTGGGCAGGCAATAGCAGGCTCAGGCAACACAAGCCTTGATGCCTTCCCCAACCAGACCCTGAGCGTGTCAAATGTGACCGCCCTGTCAGCCGTCAACACCACGTTCAATTTCACGCTAAACAACACCGGCTTCTCCAGGGCCTCAAACGTCAACCTGTCGGTAATCGCTCCTTCCGGATGGTCTGCCAGCCCTGGCTATTACACGGCCGTGCTGATACTCAAGAACGGTTCAATAGTCAATACCACAAGCATCACCACCCCAGCAGCTACAGCACCAGGGAATTACGCAATAAACTTCACCTTCAACTGGACAAACCTTGACAATACCACAGGCTTCAATAGCTCCCTCGAGACAATTGAGGTGCTACAAAACCCGCGCATAAACATAGTCGAGCCCAATGTATCGGTAAATATTGAGGCCGGCAAGACAGGCAGCGTAAATGTCAATGTGAGCTCGGAGGGGAATGCCAACCTCACAAACATAAACATGAGCTGCATCTCCGGGGACGTCTGCACCAATTTCACAATAATCTTTGCCCCCCAGAACGCCTCTGTCCTGGCAGCAGGAAACTCGACGCTAATTACAATAAACATAACTCTGCCCTCCGCTCAGGCATTCGGGACATACACCGGCGTTGTCCGTGCCTCCTCTGCCCAGGGAGAGGACAACGTGACAGTCAATGTCACTGTCCCGCTCAACCTTTCATGGACCCTCTCCACGTCTTCCATAGCCCTGACCAAGATCATGAACACATCAGGCAGGTTCGGGCTGGTGGAGATAAACAACACAGGCAACCTTGAGCTGCTGCTTAACATCATGATAACAGGGAACACTAGCGTGTTCAGCACCAACGTTACAAACATCACAATACCCATTAGTGGCAGAACTGTAGTGGAAATAAACTATTCGGCTCCTGCCACATCAGCCCTCCAGAGCTTCACCGCGTCTTTCAACACGATAAACACCTCTGCAAGCCCCTCACAGATAAGCGCTTCCCTAAACCTTACCGTGGAGCCATTCCTCCTGAACATAATCTCGCCGACTGAAGCAAGCCCGCTGCTGAACGTGGACCCTGGGGAGAACATCACGGTAAAAGTGAATGTCACCTACCAAGGCTTGCCGCTCCAGCAGAACATGACATGGAACCTGACGCTGTCCAATTCCACCACCACAACCCAGATAAACCTCACATCAAGCAACTTCTCGGCAACGCAGAACCTGTGGGAGCTAAATTTCACCGCGCCCAGCCTGGCTTCGGGGAACAGCTATGACATAAACACCACGGGCAACTACACAACAAGGGGCATAGTGTTCTCTGACATGGAGAATGACGCAATAGTATACACAGACGCCATAGCACCAAATGTGTCTGTCAGCGTGCAATCCACGATCACAAGGAACAGCAACGCAACTATAGCTGTAAATGTCACTGACTCTGGCGGGATCAGCAATGCAACCGCAAACATAACAAACCCCTCTGGCAGCTCTTCAGCAACACTAATGACGCTAGTCGGGACAGAGGGCAACACAAACCATTACGAGCTGAATTACACCAACACATCCACCGATGGCGCATACCAGGTGCGGATAACGGCATTTGACAAGTCCGGCAACAGCGGGACGGCAAATGCATCCTTCACCGTGCTGCCGGTTATATATTTTGCCGGGGTTGCAAAAGACCTGGAAAACGTGACCTTGCCTCCCATATCCGTCCAGTTTGAATTCTTCGGCAACGCTTCGCCAGCGCTGCTTGACACCATAACGTCCAACGCCTCAACCGGGGCCTACAACAAATCCATAGAAGCAGGGGGCTATGACCTGAACGTAAAAGTCTTTAAAGAGGAGCTGTTATATGACGACACGAATTTATTGTCAGATGTTTTTGACCCTGTGACATTCGGCAACATACCCACGTCAATAATAGGCGGCGGGTCACTGTCAGGCATAATATTAAACAATTCGCTGAACTTCTCCACCGCAAGGCTCTCGTTTGACTATTCAACCTATGCGGGCGTGACAGCAAGCTTCCTTTCGGTCTATGAGTGCTCAAGCTACATCAGGCAGGTTGGCTGCAATACAAACTGGACAAGGGTAAATGCATCTGTCGTGAACACAAGCAGCCAGAGGGTATATACAACACTGTCCTCCATCTCGCCAAGCAGGGCGTATGCCCTTGCGGAATTCGTATGCGGCAACAGCGCTTGCGAGGCAGGCACCGGGGAATCCCAGTCAATATGCCCCCAGGATTGCACCAATGCGTCTACCGCCGTCTGCGGCAACAGCGTCTGCGAGGCACCGGAAACCGTGGCCACATGTCCGACTGACTGCACGCCTCCTGTTGTCCAGCCACCGCCGCCACCCCCGTCCCCAGGCGGCGGCGGTGGAGGAGGCGGCGGAGCCGGAGGGGCAGGAACAGGCGCGGGCGCAGGCGGAGCCGGCGGTGAAGGCGGCCAGGCTGGCGCAGGCGGAATAGCGGCCCCGCTTGAGGTGAAATCAACGCTGCTGTTCATAGTCCTTGCGCCGGGCGAGCACGAGACGCATTCGCTTGACGTAACAAACAACCAGGGAACAGCAGTCACAGGTATAATATCAATAGACGGCCAGATACTGCAGTTCATCAGGCTTGACCAGACATCGATAACCATACCAGCTAGGAGCACAGGCACGGTGAAGGTTGACGTGTTCGCTCTTTCATCGGCGACACAGGGCATATACACTGGTGACATAGTCTTCACCTCAGGCGCGACAACGCACAAGACCCCCGTGACGGTGAAGGTGGAGATACCGCAGGAACCGCTCCTTGACGTGCTCGTGGAGGCTCTCACGGACGTGGTCGCGCCAGGCGGCGACCTGCAGGTAAGGGTGACGCTCAAGAACATGGGCGAGACGGCCAAGGTGAGCGACATAGTGGTAAGCTACGACATAAAGACCCTCAGGAAGGAGAGCACAAGGATAACCGTTGCCAAGGACACGCTAGCCGTGGACGACACGCTTTCCTTCACCAAGGCGATACCAATACCCAATGACACAGCAGAGGACAGGTATGAGGTAGAGGTTGTGGCCACGTACGCGGACAGCACAAAGACGGCAAGCGCCGCGGACGCGTTTGATGTCAGCACGCTGCCCTTGCCGCTGATAATACTCAGGGGGCTGTTCCTCAACCCGATAACATACTTGCTGCTGTTTGGGGCCCTCCCTGGAGGATACGTAGGCCTGCGCGTCTACAAGGGCTACAAGGTCAAGAGGATCAAGCAGGCGCGCTACATCTTCCCCGTGGACAACAAGAAGCTTCCGCAGCCAGGGCCAAGCTCCCTTCTGGTAGGAAAGATAGCCGAGACCAACCAGGACTCCTATTTTGACACCGTGAAGCTTATGGTGCACTCCATAGCGGCAGGCGGGACTGGCTCTGGCAAGAGCGTCAGCGCCATGGTCGCGGCAGAGGAGCTGCTCAAGAGGAACGTCCCCGTGATTGTATTTGACCCGACTGCGCAATGGACAGGTTTCATAAGGCCCGCAAAGGACCCGCACATGCTGGAGCTCTACCCGAAGTTCGGCCTGAAGCCCACGGATGCCAGGTCGTTCAAGACCAACATCGTGATGGTGGAGAACCCTGACATGGAGATAGAGATACAGAAATACATGAGGCCCGGGGAGATAACGGTCTTCGTGATGAGCAAGCTCAGGCCCGCTGACCTTGACAGGTTCGTGAGAAGGACCGTGGAAACCATGTTCGCCATACAGTGGCCTGAATCCAGAGAGCTCAAGCTGCTCATAGTCTACGACGAGATGCACAGGCTGCTTCCGAAATACGGAGGGAAGGGCGGATACATAGCGCTGGAGAGGGCGTGCAGGGAGTTCAGGAAGTGGGGCATAGGGATATTCCTGATATCGCAGGTGCTGTCGGACTTCAAGGGCGCCATAAGGGCAAACATAGCCAACGAGATACAGCTGAGGACCAAGTACAACGGCGACATCAACAGGGTCAAGGGCAAGTTCGGCATTGACTATGCATCAAGGATAGTGAGGCTCACGACAGGCACTGGCCTGTTCCAGAACCCCGAATACAACGACGGCAAGCCGTGGTTCATCGCGTTCAGGCCGCTGCTCCACGACACGCAGAGGCTTACTGAGGAGGAGCTGGCGGCCTACGTGAGGGTGAGGGACAAGGTGGAGGCGGCTGACAGGAGGGTGCAGGCGCTGAAGGCCAAGGGCATAGACACATACGACATAGAGCTGGAGGCCAACATGTCCAAGGACAAGATGAAGCAGGGGCTTTTCGCTATGGCCGAGACATACCTGGAGTCCGTGGAAAGCAGGCTGAAGGCGATGGAGGGCGCATGATGCCTATCATTGTAACCAAAAAAGGGGAGGTGGAAACGCGGGCCTGGATGACGGGTCCGCTTGGATATGGCAGGCAAGGCTGACAAGAAGGAGAAAGAGAAAAAGGGGCAGGACGACTTGTCCCAGATGAGCATGGAGGAGCTGGCGCAGACCAAGAGGGATATAGAGACGCTCATTGCGTCCCTGGAGGACGAATACAGGAAGGCCGGGATCTCCGAGGCAAGCTACAAGGAGGCAAAGGAAAAGAACCAGAGGAGGCTTGAGCAGGCAAGGAAACTGCTTGAGGAATGGGGATATTCTGAGCCGCCTGCAGCCGCCTCACCGCCTGCGGCTGCGGCAGCCGCACATGTCATGGCTGCAACTGCCACGGCGCAGCTTTTGCCCGACACCGTCCCACCCCCAAGAATCCAGGCGGCGCCACCGGGCCAGGCCTATGACGGCCTGCAAAGGGAGCTAATTGAGAGCAGGATGAAGATAGAGACCGAGAGGCTGAAGGCAATGATAGACGCTGTCAAGGAGTCCAAGCAGGCCACCGATGAGAGGATACAGAGGGTGACAGAAAGCATAGGCGAGATAAGGTCGCTGGTCTTCCAGAGGGAAGGCGCAATGTCGCAGCAGGAGCTGAAGGTGAAGAAGCTTGAGGAAATGATAGGCGAAGTGAAGCCCCAGGAGATCGCGAAGGAATTCGGCAAGAGGGACAAGACAATTGCACAGGAGGACCTCAGGCTGGAGAAGCTGGAGAAGAAGCTGGACGAGGTTGCAAGAGCGGCGGCAAGCACGCAGGTACTGATAAAGGGCATTGGTGGCCTGGAGAACATAGCCACCTTGAACAGGGAAATGTCGCAGAAGACCGCGGGAGTTTCCGAAACAGCCAAGAGGATAGACAGGCTCTCCGACAAGATAGAGAAGATTTTCGTGGAGCTGAACAAGAATCTCGGCGAGTTCGTGCTCTACAAGACAAAGCAGGACACGATGGACGAGCTTGTGAAGGACATGCTGAAATCCCTGGACGGGCTGACCATAAAGCTGGAAGGGTACGTGCAGAAGGAGGACATGAACCTCATAAAGGCCGACATCGCGGCGCTGTCAGGCAAGCTTGACGAGGTCGGCAAGCTGATAGACATGATAATACCCGTGGTGAAGCTGAAGCTGCCTGATACCATCCAGGGGCTGAAGAAGGAGAAGGAGGACATAGACCTCCTGCTGGCCTCCCTGGAGGAGACGTACAAGAGGAAGGGGCTTTCCAGGAGGGAATACGTGAAGGCAAGGGAGACAAACCTGCAGAAGCTCGGGGTGATAGACGAGCAATTGAAGAAGGAGTGGCAAACTCTCCAATCCGGCGATAACATCGCCGGCAGGCACCCGATAGGCGGGCAGGAGACCGGGCAGCAGGAGCAGGCAAAGGAGAAAGCAGCCGGCCCGGCGGAAAAACCCCAGCCAAAACAAGGGAAGGGCAACCCGGCTGCCGCTGCCACTGGCCTGCCGCAGGAAACGGTAAAGCAGCCAAAGGAGGCAGCAGCCGTTCCTGGCAAACCTACCTCACAGCAACAGGACGCGTTAAATGCAGAAGAGGCGAAGCCTGATGGAAAGGATAAAGAGGCGGATAAGACAGCAACTGCTACAACGCAAGACTCTCCAGGCCAGCAGGCAGCAGCGAACAAGGAGCAAGAGGGCGCAGCCAAGGCCGCTGGCAGGAAGGAAAGGCTGCTTGCAGACCTCAAGGACTCCCTTGACAGGGGCCTGATAAGCAGGGAGGCTTATGAGCGGGCGAGGGAGATGGTGGAAAACTCATAGGTGAGCACAAGAACATGAAACTAAAAGCGCTGGTGGTGATGGTTGCGGCGGTTTTTGCAGCGGTAATGCTGTCCTCGGCGCCGGCCAATACGGTCACGCCCCAGAGGTGGTGGAACAGCAGCTGGCATTACAGGATGGGCATAGACACCAACACGACATCCTTCAGCAGGACGGACTGGCCCATAGAGGCGGATGTGAATTTCACTGATGTGCTGCGCCAGATGAACAGAACAGGAACATTGGATGAGAATTCCACGAGGGTGATAGAATACAATTCCACGGGGGATGTGGTAGGGGAGAGGACAAGCCAGTTTGACAAGGCAGGCAACTACAACGCGACCACCAATGCGGTAATGACAGTGGTGTTCTCCCTGAACGGGACCAATGGCGCCAACACCGCCAGGAATTTTTTCCTGTATTTCGACACGACAGAGAACGGCCAGAAGCTGGCGGCTTCCTATCCCACAGACATCGCATACTCATGGAACGGCAAGGCGGCCACGGTCAACAACTCAAAGTTCAAGTGGGGGATAGACACCAACAGGGGCGAGAATACCTCAGGCCTTTCCAGGGCGGAAGGGACGTCGCTGATAGTCTTCAATGTCCCTGCCAGCCAGAGGACGGCCGAGTATTCTGAATACACAAACGGCACCCACAACCTGACCTTTGACCTCAGGAACAATGCCACGTTTGCCAATGGCTCGGTGAGGCTCGTGCTGACGCAGCAGGGTGATGAAGTGGTGTTCAACTCAACCACCAGGACGAACCTCACGCGCATCATAAAGACTTACACATTCTACGCAAACCTCCCCTGGATAAAGGTCGAGCAGAACATAACCAACCTCAACTCGACAAACATAACCAGGAGATCTCCAGAGGGCGGCGCCCTGGCCTTTGATGCAGAGCGGGTGCTGGGCGTAGGCTCGCTGTTCTTTGAAAACCTGACAGAGCCCGGTTCCTGGGTGATGTCATCACCGCCAGGCGTTGCCACAGTGGCATACATCAATGTCAATGAAACGGGTACCAACAATTTCTTTGGAAGCAACCAAAGCAAGCCGGGCAGGATAGGGATACAGCTGAACTCCACGGTGATGCAGCCCAACCAGTCTGTCAAGCAGGTGTCTGTGCTGTATTTTGATGATCTTGTTGCGAATGATACCGCGGTTGAGATACTCAAAAGGGCCCTTCTGGATCCGCCAAGCGTCTCCGTTCAGGGCGGAGAATCCTGGCTTGTTAACGTGAGTCCGCAGACTGATTTCCAGGTTTACAACAGGAATGACACTATACTGCTGTCGTCAAATGCCAACGGCACCTTTGATATGAACGACATAGTCAGGTTAGCCAACGCAACACTTGATATGGGAACGGCGGGTGCAGGGGACGACCAGACGATAGAGCTGAATGACAATGGGACAAATGGAGACCAGGCAGCCGGAGACCAGGTATTTTCCAGGCGGTTCAACCTGTCAACAAACGATACGGCAGGCGCCTGGAACCTTACTGTAAAGGAGTATGATATTGACGGGAACCTGCTCAACCAGAGTTCAAGGCTGTTCAACGTCTCCAGCCAGTATAATGTCAACCAGACGCTTCTGACTTCCCCCATAATCGCCGGGCTATTCGTGAATGGCAGCGTGACCGTATCCAACGTAAGGAACGACATTGGGATAGGCGCAGCCGCGCTGAACTGCACCTTCGGCCAGCTGAACGTCACCAACATAACCGACAATTCAAATGGCAACTATTCCATAAACTTCACCGCCCCTTCAAGCCCCGGCACATACGCGCTGAATTGCACGGCCTCCAAATTCAACAATACAGGGACTGACATTGACAATTTCGTGGTGGAGTCGGCAACGACCAACATGTCCATCACCCCTTCCCCTCCCGCATTCAATGCGACCCAGATAAGCCAGAATGCCTCCCAAGGCCTGAATGTCAGCATCAACCTCACAAACTTCGGGAATGGCACGGCATTCAGCGCGAATCTGTCAGTTTCCCTTCCCGCAAACTGGACAGCCAACATAACCCAGGGACAATGCGGCAACATAGCGTCCTCACAGTCATGCTTGATTTCCTTTGCCATAACGATAGCGAACAAGACGGTCCCCGGGCTATATGGGGTAAACCTGACCGCCAACTGGACAAATCCTGATAACTCCCCCGGCGGCAACCAGAGCCAGGTCACCATCAACGTCTCCTCAAATCCCATACTAAACATAGCAGAGGCCCTGCTCTCCGACAACGTCAGCGACGGCCTCTCCAA
>JACQIG010000050.1 GCA_016198605.1 Candidatus Aenigmatarchaeota archaeon
CTATAATTAGCTTCATTAAACAAGTATTTTTTGAATTCTCTCTGATAATGTTTTTCCAGTTTATCAGATGGAACAGCTTCATGCATGTTTGTAATATGATAACAAAGAATTTAAGCCTTATTTAGCCGGAAAATAATTATAGTCATGCCCCTGAAAAAAGCCGAGAAGAAGGAGCTGCAGGCTTATGCCCACCACATGGCCCACGAGAAGCACGATGTCGGCGGGAAGGTGTTCGTGAGGGAGATAATTTTCGGGTTCAATGACGGCCTTGTCACCACCTTTGCAGTGGCCACTGGCGTGGCGGGGGCGCTAACGCAGAATTTCATAGTCATCCTTGTGGGGATAATAAGCGCGGTGGCAGGCGCGATATCCATGGGCCTTGGCACCTACATATCCATCAAGTCGCAGACCGAGGTGTTCAAGAGCGAGCTCAGGAGGGAGGTCAGGGAGATAGACGAGATGCCTGAGGAAGAGACGCGCGAGATAAGGGAGATATACGCCAAGAAGGGCTTTAGCGGCAGGAACCTTGACATGGTGGTGAAGACCATAACCTCAGACAAGAAGATATGGCTGAAGGTAATGATGGAGGAGGAGCTTGGCCTCGGCAAGGTGGACTTCAAGAGCCCTGTCTCGGCGGCGGTAATAATATTCTTCGCCTTCATCGTTGGCTCGGTAATCCCCCTTGTGCCTTACATATTCCTTCCGGTGGCCGCAGGCATAAGCATATCGGTTGTGGCGGCAATCATGGGCCTGTTCGCAATCGGCGCCATAAAGTCCCAGTTCACGAAGAGGAGCTGGGCGAAGAGCGGCCTTGAGATGGTCCTCGTCGGGCTCGTTGCCTCGCTGGCAGCGTACTACTTAGGGACGCTGGTGAGCCAGCTGGCAGGCGGCGTACCGTTGGTATAGCCCTGAGGTTATTGGCGAAAAAGCGCGCAAGGAGCCCGACCATCTTTTCAAAATGCTCCTTGCTTGTGTACCCGTGGCCAGCGCCCTCCACAACCTCCAGTTTCTTCCTGCATTTCAGCCTCTTAAAGAGGGCCATGCTTTCGTGCAGCGGCACTTGGGTGTCAAGGCTCCCGTGGACAATCAGCACGGGCTTTTTTATCTTCACAGGCATGCGCTCCCACTCATATTTCATCGCGTCCCTGCAGAAAGAATAATCCAGCCTCACCCGCTTCCCCATTGCCGCGGAATCAAGGGTAACATATCCCTTCTCCTTCCATCTTTCCAATCCCTTAGTCCCGTACTTGACGCTGAACTGTTCCTTGTAGTCGGACACGGGGGATTTCAGTCCCAGGCATTTGATGTCGCTGAGCATTGAGGAGAATATTATTGCGACAGCGCCGCCGAAGCTGGAGCCGAGTATGCCTACCTTTGAAAACCCCTTTTTCTTCACAAGAAGGTGCGCGGCCAGGAGGTTAAGCACGGCCTTGGTTAGTGTCACATCCTCCATGCTTCCGGTGCTCTCGCCATGGCCGTAGAAGTCAAAGCGGAAAGTGGCTATGCCACGCTTAAGCAGCAGGTCTGTCAGGACGGTGAACGTGTCCGCGTTCTTGTGCGAGCTGAAGCCGTGGCATAATATAACAATTGATTTGGCTGTGGCCGTGGGCGTTGCCAGCAGGCCGCACAGCGTGTTTCCCATGGAATCCCTGAAGTGCAGGCGCTCTTCCATAATATTTCTTTATATTGGTTTGGGTAAATATAGTGCTTATGGACGACTACGAGCAGCTGCTGAAGAGCGCCATGGAAAAGATACCCCACAGGGAAGGCACGGGCGAGAGGTTTGAGATGCCCAGAGCGCAGGCGATGATTTCAGGCCAGAGGACGATAATCACCAACTTCAAGGACGTGGCGGACAAGCTTAGGAGGGACCCCAAGCACCTGCAGAAGTTCCTTCTGAAAGAGCTGGCCACATCAGGCGAACTGGAGCCGCAGGGGCTGGTGGTCCTTGGCAACTTCTCCTCTGACATGGTCAACAGGAAGCTGGACGCCTACGTGAAGGCCTATGTCCTCTGCCCGGAATGCAAGAGGCCCGACACCAGGATAATCAAGGAAGATGTCTACCACTTCCTCAAGTGCGAGGCCTGCGGCGCGAAGCATCCAGTGAGCAAACAGTAGTTTCTGGTTATTCTTGCGGAAGGCGTAGCGAGTGAGGAGCCAATGCAGATCCGGCGACTACAGGTCCGCTGACGACAGCAGGTCCGGCGATAACATCGCCGGTAGGTACCACATCAGCGGCAGGCATTACATCGCCGGCAGGCACCAGCGACGAAACGAGCAGCCTCCTTTTTAGCTTAATGTCAAGCTTTGCTTGACAGCTGTCAAACCAGAGGTTTGACATAAGCCTTTTTCTTGAAAAAAGGCTTATTTAACTCACACCACCGAGTAAAAAACAAAAGCTTTATAAAGCTTTGGTTTAATTATAAGGGTGAATTAAACAGGCGTGAGTATGCGCATATCAAAAAGGCCACTGGACAAGAGGCTTTACTCCCTCATAGAGAAGAGCGGCGGGCAGGGCGGCATGTTGAGGTCTGTCCTGTATGAGTTTGACTAAAAGCCGCTGCATTGTATCATTGTATAACTATATAAATACGCACCCCCAAAATTAGGGGATAAACGTATTTATTCCAACTGGAATATAGTATAATTCACGTGCATTATGACGTTAGACATCCTCTCCCATGAGTTAGTGCCCAAGCACGAAATTCTCTCAAAAAAGGACAAGGAAGAGCTACTTTCCAGGCTGGGCGCAGCGGAGGAGCACCTCCCCAGGATATGCGAATCAGACCCTGTCATAAAGCTTCTCAATGCGAAGCCCAAGGACGTGGTCAGGATAACCAGGAAGTCACAGACAGCAGGGGAGACCGTGTATTACAGGATTGTTGTCAAGGACTAACCGCGTGGCACCGCCAACGGGACAGAGAAGGAGCGCATGGATATGGACACCACATTCATTGACGTGTACACCGCCTTTGAGACCGAGCGCGGGCTGGTGAATTTCCAGATTGAGTCATTCAACAACTTCGTGAGCTTCGGCCTGCAGCAGATAATAGAGGAGATAGAGATAATCAAGCTGCTTCCAGAGCTTGGCGACCTCAAGCTGAAGTTCGGCAGGGTGGAGGTCGGGAAGCCCGTGGTGAAGGAAGCCGACGGCTCCACCAGGACCATCTACCCCAACGAGGCCAGGATAAGGAACCTCACCTATGCCGCGCCGGTTTATGTTGACATAATGCCCATAGTGAACGGCGTGCAGGAGAAGTCGGAGAGGGTGCACATAGGGAACATGCCGATAATGGTGAAGTCGCAGCTCTGCAACACCAGCGGCATGAGCCCGGGGGAGCTTACTGAGAGGGGCGAGGACCCCAAAGACCCCGGAGGCTATTTCATCGTCAACGGGACAGAGAGGGCGCTTGTCCTGATAGAGGAGATAGCCTCAAACAAGCCCATTTTTGAGAAGGCCAAGGGCGTAATAAGCGTAAGGATAAACTCGGAGAGCTCGGGTTTCAAGCAGAGGCACATAATAACCAGGAAGCCTGACGGCGAGATAAGCATATCCTTTGCCAACCTGAGGAAGCTTTCAATCCTGACCCTCCTGAAGGCGCTGGGCCTTGAGACCGACAAGGAGATATGCGACAACATCTCTGATGACCCGAGGATACTCAACGACCTCTACATAAACCTCTACCAGGAGGAGGCCACCACGACCAAGGAGGCCATAGAGGTCATAGGCAAGAAGCTCAAGGTCACGGAGGACTACAGGGAAGAGAGGGTCAACCAGATACTGGACAGGTACCTGCTGCCGCACATTGGGCAGCAGACTAGCGACAGGAAGGAGAAGGCTAAGGTGCTGGCAAGGATAGTGAAGAAGGTCATAGGGCTGTCGCAGGGCATTATGCCAAAGGACGACATAGACCATTACGCCAACAAGAGGCTCCTGATGTCAGGGGAGCTTCTCGGGCAGCTGTTCAGGTCAATACTGCTTGGCAGGTGGGGACTGCTGGCCAAGATGAACTACAACTACCAGAAGCTTGTCAAGAGGGGCAAGCACCCTTCAATACAGGGCATCATAGAGGCCGACGCGGTCACCAAGCAGATACTCTCCTCGCTTGCCACGGGCAACTGGATAGGCGGCAGGACAGGGGTTTCGCAGAGGCTTGACAGGAGCTCATACGTCAAGACAATCTCCCACCTCAGGGCGATCATATCGCCGCTCACCGCCACGCAGGAGCATTTCAGGGCAAGGCAGATCCACCCCACGGAATTCGGCAGGCTCTGCCCTGCTGAGACGCCGGAGGGCTCCTCCATTGGCCTCAGGAAGCACCTCGCACTGCTGGCCGAGATAACCCCGGGCCTTAGCGAGGCCGAGAATGAGAAGATAATGAAGTCAATAGCGCTGTAGCCGGCTAGCAAAGGATGCGCACAGCCGGTGTGGAAGCATACAGCGCCATCAAGGAGACAATATAGAAGGCTTGCCTGCTATGACTTAAACCAACATAACAAAGTCAGACTTCATGAAGGGAACAACATCATAAAGGAGACAAGAAAGCATGACGAAGAAAAGGATGAGGACGACAGTGAAGCACAGGACAGGGGCAGTCCTGGAAGGGAGGAAGAGGGAAGGCAAGGCCGACGTTTATTACAACGGCAAGTTCATAGGCGAGGTCAAGAGCCCGCAGGAATTCGTGGAGGACATCAGGAAGAAGAGGAGGCTGAACATACTCACAAGCCAGCTCAACATCTCCTACCACCCCAGGTTCCGCGAGATCAAGATAAACACGGACCATGGGAGGGTGAGGAGGCCGCTGATAATAGTGGAGGCGGGCAAGAGCAAGCTGCTGCCCGACCATGTCAAGCAGCTGAGGCAGGGCAAGGTAACGTGGGCTTACCTGATGCAGCACGGGATAATTGAATATCTGGACGCGGACGAGGAGGAGAACACGTATATCGCAATGTACCCCGATGACGTGGCCAGGGAGCACACGCACCTTGAGATTGACCCGCTATGCATGCTGGGAACATCCGCCGCGCTGATACCTTTTCCGGAATACAACAGGGGGGACAGGATAAACTACGGCGCGAAGATGGTGGGCCAGGCAATAGGCCTCATGATAAGCAACTTCCATGTCAGGCTTGACACGAAGTTCAACACCCTGGCATACCCGCAGATGCCCATGGTGAAGACCAAGATCTCAAACATGCTGAACGAATACCCGGAGGGGCAGAACATAGTCGTGGCCATAATGAGCTACGACGGCTACAACATGAACGATGCCGTAGTGATGAACAAGTCATCGGTGGAGAGGGGGCTTTTCCGCTCATTCTATTACAGGACTTACGAGACCATCAAGAAGAGGTACTGGGGAGGCCAGGAGGATGAGATAGCGATACCCGAGCACGGGATAAAGGGCCACAGGGGCGAAGAGGCCTACAAGAACCTCGGGCCTGACGGGATAATAAACCTTGAGACCCCTGTGGAGTCCAACTCCGTCCTCATGGGTAAGATATCCCCGCTGAGGTTCCTCTCAAGCGAGGAGTTCCTGGGCGACCTGGAGAACAAGAGGGAGACTTCGGTCACCGTCAGGCACGGCGAGAAGGGCATAGCTGACAAGGTTATAATCAGCGAGACGCCTGACGCAAACCAGCTGCTTAAGGTGAGGGTGAGGGACGAGCGCGTGCCTGAACTTGGCGACAAGTTCGCCACCAGGCACGGCCAGAAGGGC
>JACQIG010000039.1 GCA_016198605.1 Candidatus Aenigmatarchaeota archaeon
CAGGTAATTGCAAGGGCCGGCGGGACAGCGGCGCCAGCGCAGCAGCAGCCCCAGGCTCCCGCGCAGAACAACCCGCCAAGCAACAACGACGGGAATGTAGGCGCGATAGCGGTGTCAGCAGATGATGACCCGTTTTTGGGCCCGGCAGACGCAAAGGTTACGGTAATAGAATTCTCCGATTTCCAGTGCCCGTTCTGCAGGAGGTTCTGGTCGCAGACGCTGCCGGAGATTAAAGCAAACTACATTGACACAGGGAAAATAAAGTTCGTGTACAGGGACTTCCCACTGGATTCAATACACCCTGGCGCGAGGCCTGCGGCCGTGGCAGCGGGATGCGCGGAAGAGCAGGGAAAATTCTGGGAATACCATGACAAGATATTTGAAGAGGAGAACAGGCAGGGACAGGGCACTGTCCAGTTCACGAATGATGATCTGAAGAGGTGGGCAGGTGAGATTGGCCTGAACGCAGAGCAGTTCAACTCATGCCTTGATTCCAACAAATACAACGATGAAGTCTCAAAGGATTTCCAGGACGGGGCGGCCGCAGGCGTCAGCGGGACGCCGACAGTTTTTGTCAATGGTAGGGCAATAGTGGGCGCCCAGCCATTTGCAGCATTCCAGCAGGCCATTGAACAAGCCCTTGCAGCATGAGCAGGCAAAAAGCCTTTAATTAATTAGTAGTTATGATTATTGAATGAGGTGGCTGTTATCCTTATAATCAACGTGCTTAAGACAGGGAAGTATGGGGCTATAGCTCTTGTTTCATCGGCATTGATGCTTGTGGTATACCCCTACGTCCAGACATTAGGCACCAACATAGACCTCTGGTTTGTGGTGATAACCCCCCTCAACATGGCCTTATATGTCATATTTTCAGCCTTATTTGGCCCGCTTCTTGCGCTGCAGGCATATAACCTGAAGCAGCCCAAGGCTTGCAAAATAAAAAGCGGCGGCAGCGGCGTCTTCTCTTCCGTAATAAGCTTCTCCGCAATCCAGTGCCCGGGATGTGTCTCTGCAGTCTCGCTATTCCTGCCGATTTCCGCCACCACGTTCTTGGCGACTTATAACGCCTGGCTGACCCTCGCAAGCATAGCTTTGCTTCTTGCAGGGATATATTTCCTCGGCGGATTCAAGAAAAATAAGGAGGGGGCATTATGAATCCTTACGGTTATACGAAAGAGGTCATGGTGGGCTTTGAAGAGGCCATTAAAAGGTCAAAAAAGGAGCTTGCAAAGGAGGGGTTTGGTGTCCTCACAGAAATCAATGTAAAAGAAACCCTTAAGAAAAAGCTGGGTGTTGACTATGAGGAATATAAGATATTAGGCGCGTGCAACCCACCTCTCGCATACAAGGCTCTGCGGGCTGAAAGGGAGATAGGCCTGATGCTCCCATGCAATGTGATTGTATACAGGCACAAGGGCAGGACATTTGTTTCAGCCATTAAGCCGACAAAAACAATAGCCAGTCTTGGCAACCCGAAGCTGAAGTGGATAGCTGAGTCTGTTGAAAAGAAGCTTAGGAGTGTTGTAGATCGGATTTAGCCTGCAACATTCACTTCTTGCTTAGCCTGTTGTACAGCCATGCAAAGATGTAGCCAAGCACATATAGGCCTATCAGTGTCCCGGCCAGGCCGTATGCAAGCAGCGTCGGGTTGCTCCAGAAACCAGGATAGAGCAAATTCATGGTAGAAGGCTGCTGGAGCAGGCCATGCCATATGTAGCCGGATATGTCGAGTATCAGGGCTATGATGGCCGATGCAATTCCAAAGTGTTTTGGATTCAGATATGCCGTTTCCACAATTATCACCTCCCCCTATTCGTATTCAATAATGCCCTGCGCAATACCTGCAGCAGAACATTTTCCTTCTCCCTTTGACAACCTTGCCGAAGCCGCCCTTGTAAACATTGCAGCCGCAGTGGGCGCACACGGTCAGCCTGGGCTTTATAGCGGCGTCAACAAGCTCGCTGAAGCGGGCAAGCAGGCCGGAAGAGAACGTCTTTCCTTCGGCGGTCAATGAATACACATTCCTTTTCCTCTTCCCGTCCTTAATGGGCTGCGTCCTGACAAGCCTTTTCCTCTCAAGCTCCTTCAGCAGCGGGTATATCTGTCCGGCGCTTATGTTCTTGCCCGTAATGCCCCTAAGCCTTGTTATGATCTGGTAGCCGTGCGCAGGCTTCTCTGAAAGCATGGTGATGACATAGAACTTCGTCATGTTGGTGAGGAACGACTCTTCCGATTTCATATTCATATGTTGGCGGGAACCTTTAAATATATATCTTTTTATAATATATCTGATTATGATATATGGGAGGCTGGTTATGGCAGGGAAAAAGAAGGGTGCGGAAAAGGAAGCTTGTTGCTCAGGCTGCAGCTGCAAATAGTGCGGTGGAGTATGAAACAGGAAAAGAAATCATTTGTAGTGAAGGGGATGCACTGCGCATCCTGCGTGACCAAGGTGGAGAAGAAGATAAAAGGCAACAAGGGCGTCCTTGGCGCCAGCGTGAACCTGCTCACGGAGAAGGCCACTTTTGAATATGACCCTGCGAAGGCAGACCTTGCGGGCATAAAGGAGAGCATAGAGTCACTTGGATATGACGTTTTTGAGGAATCGCACGTGCATGAGCACCATGATGACGGCATAAGGATGCTCAAGAAAAGGCTCTTGGTGGGAGCCGTACTGAGCGTCATAATATTCATAGGAAGCTTCCCCGAGTGGTTCGGGCTTGAATTGCTGAATAATCCCTACCTGTTATTTACCCTGTCCACTCCAGTCCAGTTCTGGGTGGGCTGGCCCTTTTACAAGGGGGCGTTCCAAGCTGGCCGGAACAGGACAACTGACATGAACACCCTGATAGCCGTTGGAACCTCAGCGGCGTATTTCTACAGCGCGTTTGCAGCCTTCCTTCCCGGGCTAAACGCTGGCGTCTCAGGCCTCTATTTTGACACTGCAGCGGTCATAATAACCCTGATACTCCTTGGCAGGTACATGGAAGCAATATCAAAAGGCAGGGCCTCTTCTGCCATCAAGAAGCTGATCGGGCTGCAGCCCAAGAAGGCAAAAGTCATACGGAATGGAAAGGAGATCCAGATACCATCAGAGGAGATACAGGTAGGTGACACCATAATAGTCAGGCCGGGGGAGAAGATACCCACAGACGGCTCCGTGATAGACGGCCACAGCTCGGTGGACGAGTCAATGATCACCGGCGAATCAATCCCTGTGGAGAAGAACAAGGGCGACACAGTTATCGGGGCCACGATAAACAAGAACGGCATGCTGAAGGTAAAGGCCGCAAAGGTGGGCAAAGACACCGTCCTTTCCCAGATAATCAGCCTCGTTGAAAATGCCCTCGCATCAAAGGCGCCCATACAGAGGCTTGCGGACAGGGTAGCGTCCTATTTTGTCCCGGCAGTGATATTGATAGCCCTGGGGGCCTTCGGCCTCTGGTACCTTGCCGTGGGCATGCCCTTCATCTTCGCGTTCACCATATTGATTGCGGTGCTGATAATAGCCTGCCCCTGCGCGCTAGGGCTTGCCACGCCGACTGCTATAATGGTCGGCACGGGGAAGGGTGCGGAGAGCGGGATCCTGATAAAGGGGGGCGAATCCCTTGAGGCGGCGCACAGGGTCACCACCGTGGTCTTTGACAAGACTGGCACGCTTACCCACGGCAAGCCGGAGGTCACCGATATTGTTGCAATAAATGCGGGGAAAAAAGAGATCCTTAAGCTGGCTGCAATAGTAGAGAAGCACTCTGAGCATCCGCTGGGGGAGGCAATAGTGAAGAAGGCAAAATCGGAAGGGATTGCAATCCCAGACGCAACGGCATTCAAATCCATAACCGGCAAGGGCGTCTCCGCTGTCTATCTCGGCCAGCCCATACTCCTCGGGACCAGGAAGCTGATGGCGGAGAACAGGATAAAGATAGCAGAAGATGCAGAGAAAAACCTCACTTCCCTTGAAAACCACGGCAAGACGGCAATGATCATAGCTTATGGGTCCAGGATCATAGGGATAATAGCTGTTGCTGACACCATAAAAGAGGATTCCAAAAAGGCAATCCAGGCCCTCAAGAAAATCAACAAGGAAGTCCTGATGATAACAGGGGACAACCAGCGGACCGCCAAAGCTGTAGCAAGCCAGCTGGGCATTGATGACGTTCTGGCTGAAGTCCTTCCGGGACAGAAGGCCGACAAGATAAAGGCCCTGCAGAAGAAAGGGAAAGTTGTCGCAATGGTTGGCGACGGGATTAACGACGCACCCGCGCTGGCGCAGGCCGACGTCGGGATTGCAATAGGCTCCGGGACTGATGTTGCCATGGAAACCGGCGGGATAGTCCTGATCAAGGACGACCTGATGGATGTCGTGAAGTCAATAAGGCTCAGCGGCTATACGATAAGGAAAATAAAGCAGAACCTCTTCTGGGCCTTCATCTACAACGCGGCAGGCATCCCCATAGCCGCAGGCATACTGTTCCCGCCCTTTGGCTTCCTGCTGAACCCGATCATAGCGGCAGCCGCGATGGCGTTCAGCTCCGTTTCCGTCGTGGGGAATTCCTTGCTGATGAAAAGATACAAGATGTAGCCGTGCCTTCATAAAACACAATAGGGGCTGATATGGCCGAACCTTTCCAAGAATTTCCATAATGAGTGGCATCTGTTTTTCAGCGGATTATAATATAAACCCCCGATACAACCATTATGCCATGGAACAGCAGGAAGAAGTGGTGCGCGTGAGGATGCCGCGCAGGGGGGAGCTCCTGGGGGAGATAATAGAGCTCTTCGGCGCGAGCAGGTTCAGGGTTTCCTGCCAGGACGGCAATGTGCGCGTGTGCAGGATACCCGGGAAGTTCAGGAAGAGGATAAAGATATCCATAGGGGACATAGTGATTGTGATACCGTGGGACATAGAGCCTAAGGATAAAGGGGACATAGACTGGATATACACCAGGACTCAGGCGGCCTGGCTCAGGAGGAAGGGCATAGTGAAATGATTTCTTAAGCCCCAAGCGGATAACCATTCCTTATGATAGACACGGTAAAGATGCCAGCCGACAGGAAGGGCGTCCTCATAGGCAAAGAGGGCAGGACCAAGCTGGAGATAGAGAAGAGGACGCGCACCAGGATAAGGGTGGGCGAGGACGTGGAGATAGAGGGCGAGCCGCTCGAGGTCATGAGGGCGAAGGAGATAGTCCGCGCCATCTCAAGGGGCTTCCCCCCACACAAGGCCCTGCACCTCCTGAAGGAGGAATGCACCCTCATAGTGATAGAGTTCAGGGAGAGCGAAAGCACCATCAAGAGGCTTTTCGCAAGGGTGATAGGCAGGAGGGGGAAGATCAGGGAGAGGATAGAGAAGAGCACAGGGACATCCATATCGGTCTACGGCAAGACGGTGTCAATAATAGGCGAATACGAGCATGCAGAGCGCGCAAGCGAGCTGGTGGAACTGCTGCTGTCAGGCCGCTCGCACAGCTACTTCTTCGGCAGGCTTAGGGCCATAGGGAAGGGGTTGTAGCATGGCCGCAAGATACCCTTATTACAGGATTCCGGATGGCAGCTGGCAAATCAAGGGCGTATTGGCTGTGGGGAGAAAGCCTGTTAGCGAGGAGGAGTGGAACAGCGTTGTTGACCTCTTTCAGGATACTAGGTGTTACTATACCCATGGGCGCCAAAACGGACACCCCATATATAAAAAAATCCAGGGAGAGCATTTTGCAAGGACAGGCTGCAAAAGGTCAGTGAACACATTGGCATACCTCAGGAACAAGTTCACAAAACAGAGACAGGATATGTTTGCCTATATGGAAATGGAACGCGGCTTGTGACAAGTCACCTCCATCAGAACCTGCATCCCAATCGTATCCGGTTCCGATACCTCCATCACCTCTTCTCAAAAACAGTGTATCCGCAGCGGCCGCAATAGCCGCGGCCCTTGTGGCCCGCGAGCCACGTGCCAGGCCCGCACCTCGGGCATGGCTTCCTCACCCTGGTGAGCTTCCCGCCGTCCAGCTTGTAGAGCTTCTGCACCTTGACCGAGGAATGCTTCCTGCCCGTGCGCACGCGCTTGCCCTTGTGCTCAACCTTCTTCTTCTCCTCGCGAGGCTTCTTTTCATCTTTTTCCGGCATAACAATCAGTTAAGGAGATTATGTGATGCAATATTTATATATTGATCAGCGACCTCGCGAACAGCAGCAGGTTGCTCTTCTTCTCCCTTATCCTCCTCCACGCATAAGGCGCCCAGTTTTTCCCGTAGGGCACGTATTCCGCCACCCTGTAGCCCTTCCTCACGAGGGCGCGCTTCTTCGGGTCCATTATCCCCATCAGCATCTGGAACTCAAATTTCCCGGGCCTGCCCAGTTCCATCGCCTGGCCTATCAGCCTTGAATCGTGCGTTGCAATGGCGAAATACTTCCCCTCCTCAAAAAGCACCCCCATCAGCCTTGAAAAATTCTGCCTTACCTCTTCCCTTGACTTGTAGGATATGCTCTCAGGCTCCCTGTACGCGCCCTTCACGAGCCTTACAGTCGCGCCCTTGCTCAGCAGCTTCCCCAGGTCCTTCCCGCTCCTCCTCAGGTTTGACTGGATTGCTATCCCAAGGTTCTTGTATTTCCCCAGGGCGGCAAGGTATATCCTTATCGTTTCATCCGTATAGCGGGCGCTTTCCATGTCAACCCAGACCCTTATTCCATGCTTCCCGGCCTTGAAGGCTATCCTCTCCAGGTTCTCCAGGCAATACCTCGGGCTGATGTCAAGGCCTATCTGCGAGGGCTTCAGCGAGACGTCGGCCTCCAGCGCGCCCTTGTCTATGTCATGTATGAGCCAGTAGTATTCCTTCACGGTCTGTATCACGTCCACCATGCCCTTCCTGTGCTCCCCCAGGAAGTCTATCATGGCCCTTATCCCCGCCTTGTTCAGCCTGGCGGCATGTGCCAGCGCGTCCTCCTTGGCCTCCCCGGCAATCCATTTCCTGACAACCCTCTGCAGCATTGGCTTAATATTGTTGGCGCGCAATAATTAAGCAGGTTCTTTGCCATGAAACACGACGTGAATATCACCGTCCTCCTTGTCCTCATGTTCCTGGTGGCGCAGGTAGTTGGCCTGCTTATCGTGAACCAGGACATACGGCAGGTGGTCCAGGAAACGGGAGAGACGCAGGTGGTGCACGGGGAGACAGTAATAGGCCCAAGGCCTGATGTGGAGCCGGAAAGCCCTGACACGCTGATACTGATACTCTCCTCGGTGCTGATAGGGACAGGGCTCATATTCCTGATAATGAGGGCGGGAGTGGTAAAGGTCTGGAAGGGCCTCTTCTTCTGGGCGGTGTTCATGACGATATCCGTGGCGCTGGGGGTCTTCATTGAGCCGCTCTTCGCCTTCCTGATAGCGCTAGTGGCCGCGATCTGGAAAGTGTGGAAGCCCAACAGGGTAATACACAACCTGACTGAGATGTTCATGTATGCGGGCCTTGCGGTGATATTCGTCCCCATACTGAGCATCTTCTGGATGGTCATCCTGCTGCTTGTGATATCCGCTTATGACGCTTTTGCCGTGTGGAAGAGCGGCCACATGGTCTCGCTCGCGCGCTTCCAGATGGAAAGCAAGGTCTTCGCCGGCTTTTCGGTCTCCTATTCTTCCAAGGAGGTTAGGATCCCTAAACAGGCCAGAACAAAACCAAAAACAAGAAAAGGAACGCCTCCAGAAGGTGAAGTGAGGCAGGCCATCCTCGGGGGAGGTGACATAGCTTTCCCGCTGCTCTTCGCCGGCGTGGTGATGGAGTGGCTGATCAATGCGGCGCAGCTGACAAAGGAGATGGCATTCCTCAAGGCGCTGATAATACCGCTGTTCGTCTCAATAGCGCTGCTGTTCCTGCTGGTGAAGAGCGAGAAGGGCAAGTTCTACCCCGCGATGCCTTTCCTGACCGTGGGCTGCCTTGCAGGGCTCGCGCTGGTGTGGCTGCTGTAGGGAAAATCTTATAAAGTACATGAAGGGCTCTCCAAGAAATACAGGAAAGAATAAATATCACGCTGTTTGTCGATTTCTGCACTGCCAAGTATTTAAGCTTGACCGTGGCATCACTAGTAATATGGCTGAATTGAAACTGGTTGAGAGGATACATGACAGGGACGGCAGGCTTTTTGTGAAGCCTGTTGATGAAGCGCCTTACGTGATGGCCCTAGGGAAAGTTGACCCGCATTTTAGGGAATATGCACACGCTGTTGACGTAGTGGGAGTAGAGCACACCGACGGCGTCCTTTCCGGCATGTACCACATGAACAGGAAGATTTTCCCTGTCTAAACCTCTGAAGGGATTCTTGATAGAACCGGGCTTATTATTCCTTCTTATCTTCCTTAGCCTCCGCTTCCTTCTTCGGCTTCATGCGCCTCTGCATCTTCTCAAGCTTGCCCTTGGGGATGTCCTCCGGCTTCTTGTAGACCAGCACCTTCACCCTGGATTTTCCATGGCCGGCCAGGTTGAAGACCTTGTCAACTATTATGTGCTCCTTCTGCGCCTTCAGGTGGCCCGCAAGGGATTCAAGCATCTCCTTCCTGGAAGGCGTGGCCCTGCCCTCATGGCCAATCTCAAAAACCATCTCATCCCTGTGCAGTATCGGGTTCTTCCTCTCTTCCAGCACCTTTACCTGGGAACCTTCTGCCTTCTTCATGGACCCACAAGTAATATAGAGGTGTGCGTTATTTAAATGTTGGCCGCTTTCGTGGCTATTAAAAAGCAGATTCCGGATTTACTTGGACGAGGACAACAGGGAGCACAAGATCTCGGACAAGGCGCTGGAAGTGATATTGGAGGACATTGAAAATAGCGGTCCGGAATAATTCTAGTGCAGTGAATATTAAAAAACTATCTTGTCCTGATTTCTGCGGCTGCCGTTATAGCTTTCAGCGTCAAGCTCTCCATGGTAATAGGGCACCGGTATCACCAGGGCAAAAGGCTTCCCCACTTGGAAATATTTCTCCATGTCCCTGCCTTTTGTTATGTTCTCGCATACGACCTTCCAGTTGGTTCCCGGATTTATGAGGCCTGCATTGGCCGTTACAGGCATATACCTGCTGTCGCCAAAAACTTTGTAAAAGGAATCGCTTAGAGTTGAAGTATCCCTCAAGAACCATTCATTTTGCACGGCGTCAAGGTAGTGGAACGGGTAGATGTATGCCGGGCAGCCGTTGGTGTGCACCTCCTCTTCCGTGATGGTCAGGCAGAAGTCAGGCTCCTGTTTGTGCACATCCTTGACAGTTCCGCGTATTGCGACCTGCTCCACACCGTTGCCGTTGACAACCACAGGTTCTCCTGATTTCTTCATGTAAACCAGGTCATCGGAAAGGGTCATTTTGTACCCGGTGAATTTTCCAATAACAGCCTTGCTCTCTTCAGTGACATCCTCGCCATGCCTGAAAATCCTTACCGGGGGCGTCGTGATGAGGTCTATGTCCATGTCCTTTGTTAACGTTACCTGGACAGGGGAGAACGGCCCTGTCACTGCAAGCGCATTGCCGGAGTAGTTCCTGAGTGTGAAATTCAACTCGCCTTTCCATCTTATGAACGGCTTTGTGTCATCGCCTGTGTAAAAGCCCATGCACGCAAGGCCTTTCCTTGCAATGCCGCTGCGCGTTTCAACATTTAGCAGGCCGCAAGGCATGTGAATATCCTTGTACCTGTGCCTTGAGAGTCCTATCACAGTCCCCTCGGGCGGTATGGTGAAAGGGTATTCCAGCGGCCTGCCCTCAGCGTCGCTAAACTCCTCTATCAGTATGTCAACCGAAGCCGGCTGGCCCGCAAGCGTCCTTTCAGCATATTCTGCGTAGCCAGGGACGCCTTCAAGTTCATGCGTATAGAGCCTGTTCATGATATCAAAAGCCTGCCTGACATCCTTCAGCTTGATGATAGTGGGGCCCGTCACCTGCCTAGTCCTGTCCCTGCCGCCCAGGCTGGTAGGGGACATCAAGTGGTGTATCCCCAACCTGTGTTCCTGGTCCAGGTCTGCCTCCAGGTAGATCATAGTACTTAATGGACAATCGTGTTTATATATATTACTGAATAGAGGTGACAATACTCTTAAGCGTAGAGAACGCTTCACTCAACAACCAGGTTACCTTTCATTCCCTGCGCCCTGTGCTCGCCCACGCTGCAGTAATACTCAAACACGCCTTTCTTGTCCGCCACGAACTCAACTGAGGCGGACCCGCCTGTCTGGACCCTTTCGGTCTTGGCTCCGAACTCATCAACGACCCAGTCATGGAACCCATTGGAGCTGGTGAACTCTATCCTGACCTTGTCGCCCTGCTTGACGCGCAACTCAGGGTTTGCCTGGCCGCCCATCATGAAC
>JACQIG010000052.1 GCA_016198605.1 Candidatus Aenigmatarchaeota archaeon
GGCATGTTATTAAGTATTTGCAAAATAATATAACTCTATGCCCGCCGACAAGCTCCTGGAAGCGTACGAGAAGTTCCTTTCTGAGACGTTCCTGAACTACAGGTTTGCCGAGGGGCTTCTTAAGCCTCTTGATTTCACCGCCTCTGACGCCAGGCAGTTCTGCTTCTTCCTGGAGAAATACGCTGACCACCAGTGGTTCAAGCAGACGGGCTATTTCATTTCAGCGCTGGCGAACAGGGTCCTGGAGAAGGAGAGGGAGATGAGGCTGGGGCTCGGGAAGCTTGGCGCGAAGATGGATTTCATAGGCAACAGGCTTAGCAGGGGCAGGCTTGTGGTAGAGGGAGACGTGGGAGACCATGCGGGCCTGGAGATGTTCGGCGGGGATTTTGAGGTAACAGGCAGCGCGGGCAACTACCTCGGAGATTCCATGATCGGCGGAAGGATAGCGGTCCACGGCAGCGCGGGAGATTTCGCCGGCGTGGAGATGAAGGGCGGGCAGATAGCCATAGCAGGCAGCGCGGGGAAATGCCTTGCCAGGACAATGAGGAACGGCATGATAACCGTTGGCGGGGACGCGGGGGAATACGCGTGCTGGTTCATGGCTGCCGGGCTTGTCACAGTGAAGGGCAGCGCAGGCCTTAATGCGGGCCAGTCCATGGCAGGAGGGGAGCTCCGCGTCATGGGCGAGATAAAGGGCATATCGCCTTACTTCCAGCGCGGCAGGATATTCAACAAGGGAAAGCTTGTGATGGCGAAATAATTGCAATCAAAAGGGATAGTAAGCCCTTAGAAAGGGGAAATGTGTTCCCCTTTCTGGGGAAGGATATTCAACAAGGGAAAGCTTGTGATGGCGAAATGACCTGAATTTATTTCTTTTGGTGCATAATATTATATGGGCTGGGATAAAAACGACCAGGAGAGTTTTGACTCGTATTTTTATTCCGGACTTTCAAAGACAAGGAAAAACGCAAACCTCGCCCCCATGGCAGGCCGCCTTTCTATTGGCAGCCTGCTGAAGGAGGCTGGAGAGGAGGACGGTCGCATATTCTGGGATGCTGACCTGCGGGACAGCATGGAAGTAATCGATCCTGAATACCCTTATCCGCTGCCTATATCCTACGCGGAACCTCGAATCACATGGACACTGGCTGACGATGCCAAGTTCAGGAGGGAATTCAGGGCTATCAACTGTGGCTGGACACTGCATGACAATTTCGCGTCAAGGGAAGACGCAAGGGAACTGGAGGCTGATGCGCGCATGCGCGCAGGAGAGTATAACACGCCTGCAGACAACAGGGTCAGGCGCCTGATACTGCAATACGTGAATGAGCAGAAGGGCAATGGCTTAATGCCAACGTTTGTAAGCCTTTACGGCAGCAACAAGAACAGAATAGCCAGCATGTATTTCGGCGCCAGCGGCAACATTGATCCGGGGCAGCTCAGGCAGCGCGTCTCAGGCATAATAGGCGAGCTCATGGAGGAAGGCTATGTAAGCATAGAAGACAGCAGGATTGCCCTGACACAGAAGGGGGAACTCATGCTGAAAGCTTATAAAAAAGAGGCCCAATAATACACTATGGCAGAAAAATTCTCCATGCCGCAGACGCAGGCAGGGCTGGTGAGGTACTTTGAGGAGTCAAAGGAGTCGCTCAAGATAAGCCCGAAGCTGATAATCGGCGTCTCACTGGCGCTGATTGTCCTGGAGATAAGCCTGAAGTTCGCGGCGCCTGTATGAGGGTGTTGCTGTTGTTCAGATACCAGGTATTAATTGACGGGAAGAATCCCCCCGATGAGGTAGCAGGTTTCTTGGACCAGATGGAATTTGATTATGCACGGGAACGGGATTGCTTTATTGTGGATTCCCAGGTGAACATAGACGACGTGCTTGGCGAGCATGGGCTGGTTTTCAACAGGACGTATGCGGACAAGAGGGAGTACAGGATATGACTCCCTGGTACGTCTTCCGCCGATTTGGCGAGTGAATAAGCCACTTGAAATCCCACTATTGACGTATTTCTGTAGGAAAGTTTAAATACCCCCCCTAGGCATAATGGTATTAATTCGCGGTTGAATTGGGGTTGTAGCGATGACGGTTGTTAATGATTTTTCGTGGAAGATAGCCGGAGTGGCAGGTGACGGTATCCTGAACGCAGGCCTCATGCTTGCCAGGACCTGCATGAGGGGTGGGCTCTCAGTCTTCGCCGCAGCCGAATACCCCTCGCTGATAAGGGGAGGGCACAATCACCTTGACGTGCGCATCAGCGGAAGGGAGATATACTCGCACACAAAGAACATCACGGTTCTAGTCGCCATGAACATGGACTCGGTGAGGAAGCACTCAAGGAAGCTGCTGCCTGGCGGGGCAATAATATATGACGGCGACCAGCTAAAGCCCACGGAGGCTGACATCGGAAGGGATGACGTAAAGCTATACCCGGTTCCGCTGCTGGGCCTTGCCGAGAAGGCCGGCGGGAAGATAATGAGGAACGTGGTGGCGATGGGTGCCACCCTGGGCATAACGGGGCTTGATCTTGAAGCATTCAATGGCGTATTAAGGGACAACTTCGGGAAGAAGAAAGGCGAGGCTGTCGCGCAGGCTAACATCACGGCGGCAAAGCTCGGGTATGATTATGCAGTGGAGCATTACGGAAATGACTTCAAGTTCAAGCTGCAGAAAAATGAGGCCAATGGACATATATTCCTTTCAGGCAATGAGGCAATAGTCGCAGGCGCGATAAAGGCAGGATGCAAGTTCTTCTCCGCATACCCCATGACACCCGCCTCATCCATACTCCACGGCATGGCGGCCAATGAGAAGGCATTCGGCATGGTAGTGAAGCACACGGAAGATGAAATAGCTGCGGTGAATATGGCTGTTGGCGCAGGCTTTGCCGGCCTCCGGGCCATGACCGCAACCTCTGGCGGCGGGTTCGCCCTGATGGTGGAGGGGCTTGGCCTTGCAGCGCAGACTGAGACGCCCCTTGTCATAGTGGAGGCCCAGCGGCCCGGGCCTGCGACTGGCATGGCCACCCACTCAGGCCAGGGCGACCTTAGGTTTGTCCTGCACGCCTCCACCGACGAATTCCCAAGGGTTGTCATAGCCCCCGGGGACGTGAATGACTGCTTCTATTACACAATACACGCGTTCAACATCGCGGAGAAATACCAGCTCCCGGTCATCGTGATGACGGACAAATACCTTGGGGAGAGCTACGCCTCTGCCCCTGAATTCCAGCACCACGGGCTGAGGATGGACAGGGGGAAGCTCCTGCCGGATGATTATCTTGCAAATAACGGGCATGACTACAGGAGGTACAAGATAACGGAAGACGGCGTATCGCCCAGGGCAATACCAGGCCAGCCAGGAGGCGCGCACACGGCAAGCTCCTACGAGCATGACGAGGAAGGCTTTGAGCGCGAGGAAGAGGAGATAAGGATAGCGATGCATGACAAGAGGTTCAGGAAGCTCGAGTCTGCCGCCAGGGATATACCCGAGCCGCAGCTCATTGGCCACCCCAAGGCTGACATCACCTTCATATCCTGGGGGTCGCCGAAAGGGCCCATAAAGGAAGCCATGCTCATGCTTGAGAAGGACGGGATAAAGACAAACTACCTGCAGATCGTGTACCTTTCCCCATTCCCGGCAGGTAAGGTTGCGGAAGTGGTAAGGCATTCCAAGAGGCCCGTGATAGTGGAAAGCAACAAGACCTCGCTCCTGAACAGCCTGGTGAGGGAGAACTGCCTGCTGGACGTGAAGGACAAGATACTGAGGTATGACGGGAGGCCGTTCAACCCTGAGGATATTTACTACGGCATAAAGGAGCTGCTGGCAGGGTAGTGGGGCATGTTCAGGGCGAAACGCTGCGAGTCCTGCGGCTCAATGATGTACTCAGCTGCACAGCACGCGATGGGCAACGCGAAGAGCCCATATTGCATCCACTGCACCACGCCCGACGGGAAGCTGAAGAGGAAAAAAGAGGTGGCCGCCGACCTGGTGAAGCACTTCATGAAGGCGGAGGGCCTGGCAAGGGAGGACGCCGAATACAGGGCAAGGAGGATAATGGTGAAGCAGCCTGCCTGGAAGAAGGTAAGGGAGGCTGTCATCAAGACGAGGAGGAAATGACATGAGTGAGGAAGGATTGGCAGGGAGGCTTGAGAGGTTCTTGAGCCGTTATGACGTGAATGCAAGACATGAGGATTATACAGCTGCAGGCCTTTTGGAAGGCATACATTACAGGGTAATCGGCGGCAGGATGGAGGTAAACGTCTCGCCTAATGTTATAACTGCAAAGTCAAATGTGGGAGACATAGTAGCCTTCAATGCCAGTTACGTGCCTGTGGAGGATCTGGCGGATGAATTTCTTAGGCTTAGGGGCAGGAGGGATGGTTAGATGCCAGCGGAATTCAAGGTCCCGCTTAACGGGAACGGCAATGGCTTGAACGGGATAGAGGTCAGCCACGGCCTTAAGGTGCTTCAAGAAAAAAAGAAACTTACAATGGCAGACCTGACGCCGAAGGAGCTGCCCACCTGGTGCGGCGGCTGCGGGGATTTCAACATACTGTTCACCATAAAGAACGCGCTGGTAGAGCTTGACGCGGACCCTGCGAACACTCTGCTCGTTTCAGGCATTGGATGTGGCAGCAAAACCCCTCACTTTGTCAAGACCTACGGGTTTGAAGGCCTCCATGGGAGATCTTTGCCCGTGGCCACTGGCGCTAAATTTGCCAACCACAAGCTGGATGTCATTGTCGTGACGGGTGACGGGGACGGCTACGGCATCGGGGGCAACCACCTGATACACTCCATGAGGAGGAACCTGGACCTGACGCACATAGTACAGAACAACGAGGTCTACGGCCTGACGAAGGGCCAGTATTCCCCGACCAGCCCGCCGGGCTTCAAGTCGCCTTCCACGCCGCAGGGCGCGATAGAGGAGCCTGTCAACCCCGTGGCGCTGGGCATAACAATGGGCGCCACCTATGTCGCCAGGGGATATGCCTATGAGGTTAACCACCTGAAGCAGCTTATAGCTGGCGGCATAAAGCACAAGGGATACGCGCTTATAGACGTCTTCCAGCCTTGCAGCACGTACAACAAGGTGAACACAATCGCGTGGTACAAGGAGCACCTTTACAAGCTGGAAGAGGCCGGCCATGACCCGAAGGACAAGATGCAGGCAATGGCCAGGGCCATGGAAGGCGGTGACAAGCTCCCCATAGGGTTATTCTATAAGGAAGAGAAGCCCACCTATGAGGCCGGGCTGCCCCAGCTGAACGGCGTGCCCCTGTCAAAAATGGACATCTCCAACATAGACATAACCCCGATGCTGGAGAGGTTCAAGTAGCGGCCAGCATTCAGCACATTAATGAGGATTTTATTCTATTACGCCGACAAGGCAAGGGTTGTCTGGCACGTGCGTGACTACCACACGGCGACTTTCAAGGTCGCGGTCAAAAACAAAAGTAAACCCATAATTATGCCTGCTTGGCTTCTCGTGCACAAATCCCTTGCTCCTGTAGAACTCCAGTGCGTCAGCTTCAAGGTATTGCCTTAGCGTTCCGTTTCCCATAATGATCTTCTTGGATAAGTGGCCAATGCTTCTGCAGCAAGAAATAAAAAGGCATAAGTCAGGCGCGCACCGGCCTGTTCCTGTGGCGGGTGTCCAGCTCAATTAACGTCACTAGAATATCGTCGCTGCCGGGGCTTATGTTCATGCACAGGTAATCGCCTTCTTTAACCATTGTGATATTAGCAGCCTTGCTTTCCACGTCCTCAAAGCCCCTGTAATGGCAAATCATTCTTATGCGCTCCATGTAGCGCCTTATGTTATGTTCTGTGGGCTCTATAGGAACCCTCCTGTTCCTTTTATGGTAGGGCCACCCTGAATCATATGAAATATCCCCATTGCCATGTGCTTTATATCTGCCCAAAAGACCAGTTGCAGGCTCTGGCATCTTACCGCCTTGCGTATTTATTGGGGCTTGGAAATATAAGCCTTGGTGCCTGCAAGCATAAAAAGAAGCCCCTACAATAATAACATACGAAAAAGAGGGTGGTTCTATTGGTGGCGCACGAGAAGCTTGGGCTGGGGGAGAAAAGGACTGTCTATGTCCTGATGTCAAAGAACACTAACCAGAGCAAGGCCCACATCACCAAGTTCGTGATAGACCAGGGGTGCATACCTTCCTATCCCGCGATGATAGCTGATTACTCGCATTACGCGAAGGAGCACATGGACACGAAGAACGTGGCGAGCGACGCCATACTGATGAGGTGCAATGAGGTCTGGGTTTTCGGCGATGCAGACGACCACATGAGGGAAGAGATAAAGGTGTCCCACAGGCTTGGCAAATCTGTCAGGTATTTTGACGTTTCAATGCCATACTATATAAAAGAAAAGGCCCCGCCCCAGGAGGCTGCGGAGAAGGGAAGAAAGAGATAAGCCTTTTCTATGGAAGGCGAGCGCGGCATCAACGTAAAGATCCTGGCAACCGGATTTCGGCAAGGTGTTCACAATAGCGTTCGCTTTCGCCGGCATAGCGATTGTGCTGTTCTCCCTTAGCGTGATAGCGAATGAATACCTGGAGCACAGGCACAGGGCACTTGAGGAGAGGTTCAAGGCAACCATAGAGAAGCGCGCGGAGGGCGCAGACGCCAACAGGCCTCCTGAAAAGATGAACACGCTTGACGAATTGCTGGCTAAGAGGAAGAAGAAGGGATGATCAGACTGCTTTGCCTGCCACAACCGGGTTTGACCTTTCAAGATACTCATCGCGGCTAATCCTTTTCCTGTAGCCAAGGAATGCCCTGACCTCCTCCTGGTACTTTGTGTTTGCGTCCTCCCAGGCATAAATGGCGGGCTTGTCTTTTGCGCCCGGTATCACCAGAACAGGCTTCGTTATCACAAAAAGATCCTCACCAGGGTTGCAGTAATCATAAGTCTGGAACTTGCAAATCAGGGAATATGGATGGCGGCTCGCGTCCATCATGTCTACAAGCTCCTCCTCGGCCCTGATGCCTCTTGCCCAGGAATCAGATGAATGAAATCCGAAAGCAGAGACGAGAGCCTCATATGCATTGTCCAGCGGCGAAAGCCGGCTATCCCTGGCATGGCGGTTGCTTAACAGCCTCCTGAGGGAAAGGTAGTGGTAGCACCTGTCCTCCTCCAACATCTGCGTGTCTTCCGGCAGGGGCTCATCAAACCGGCCAGAATATTCAAGCGCGGCAACTGGCGTCAGCATGCACATGAACATGTTCCTGTCAGGCCTTATTATTCCTGGATGCGCGCTTAGCTCGTCAAGCAACTCCTCGGCAAATCCCGTTTTCATGGTACAAGAATTCGCAGCAAGTTTTATAAGCCTATTCCCACTCCATCGTTGCCGGAGGCTTGTTGGTTATGTCATACACCACTCGGGTCACCTCAGGGACCTCATTGGTTATCCTTGTGGACAGCCTCTCAAGGAAATGGTACGGCAGTTGCGAAAAATTCGCGGTCATGGTGTCCTTGCTTTCCACCGCCCTTATGGCAACCGTATAGCCGAACGCCCTTGCATCCCCCCTGACGCCAGTGGATCTTGTCTCCAGCAGGACGGGGAAAGCCATCCAGAGGTCGTAATAGAATATCTCCTTCTCCAGTTCCTCCTGCACTATCCTGTCAACGCGCCTCCATATCGCCTGCTTCTCAGGCGTGATCTCGCCCATAATCCTGACTACGGCTCCAGGCCCGGGAAACACATGGCGCTTCACTATGCTTTCAGGGAGGCCTAGCTCCCTTGCGACATACCTTACCTCGTCCTTATAGAGGTCTTTCAATGGCTCTATTATGCCCTTGAATGCCACTGCAGAGGGTATGCCGCCAACGTTATGGTGGGTCTTGATGACGCTGGAGTGCTTCGTCTCCCCGCTCTCTATCCTGTCCGGGTAGATTGTCCCCTGGATGAGGTATTCTGCGCCTACAGACTTTGCAGCGTCCTCCAGGACGCGAATGAACCCCTCCCCCACAACCTTCCTTTTTTGTTCAGGATCCCTTACCCCCTTTAGTTTTTCCAAGAAAACTTTTTCAGCGTTGACGGCAATGACGTTGAGCCCGAGGCCTTCAAAAGTCCTTTTAACCGTCACGCCTTCGCCCTCCCTCATGAAGCCATGGTCAACAAAAACAGCGGTGAGGCTCTTCCCCAGCGCTCTGGACGCCAGGACTGCGGCAGTGGAAGAGTCTATGCCGCCTGACAATGCGACTATGGCCTTGCTGCCGCGGGCCTGTTCCCTGATCTCCCTGACAGCTTGCTCTACAAAATCACCTGTTTCAAGGCTTGGCGAGCAGCCGCAAATAAGGTAGGCGAAATTGCCGAGTATCTTCATCCCCGGCCTCGTGTGCTCCACCTCGGGATGGAACTGCACGCCGTAGATGGGCATTGCTGTGTGGCGGAAGGCGGCTATGGGGCAGTTCCTTGTCTCGCCAAGGACCTCAAAATCCTTGGGCAGCTCCTCCACGATGTCGGCGTGGGAAATCCAGATCGTCTCCTCAGGCTCCACGTCCTGGAAGATGCCCACGGGCCTCCTCACCTTGAGCCTGCCAATGCCATACTCCTCCTTCCCCGCATGACTTACTTTGCCCCCAAATACGTAGGCAATTAATTGATGCCCATAACATATTCCCAGAATAGGAATTGTGAGGTTAAAAACCTCTTTGTTATATTCCACGGCATTACCTGAATAAACACTGGAAGGGCCTCCGGATAATATCAGCCCCCTTAAATTGTATTTCTGCCCGTATTCCTTCAGCCTCTCAGTGGATATGGCAGGGTCCTCGATCTCAGAATAAACCTTCAGTTCCCTCATCCGCCTGGCTATGAGGTGCGTGTACTGCCCGCCGAAATCCAGTATGAGTATTAGCTCCTTCATGGAAGGACTATAAATGCAGGATTTAAATCAATTGCACCGAATAATAAGGGGCAAGAATAAATACTGGAGGAATTAATCTTTCTTATGAAAGTTGCTGTCATCTTCCTCGCGATGGGGCTGATAGTGGGGGGGTACATGGGCAGCCTTATTGCCGCGCTGTACGCCACGGGCAGCTTCCAGGGCTACAGCATTCCAGACAGCGCGGCAAATGGGAAATCATCCCTCCAGCCCTTCACCGGATTCCAGAATGCGTCAAATGAGTCCATCAAGAGCATACGCGTGCCCGCGGTTGACCAGGACGGCAAGGGGGTGTCCACGGTATTGTTCGTGCAGGCAGCCCCAGGGTCAGGCAGGGCACTGGTCTCAATAGACAACATACTGTTCTTCACCGACACCCAAAGCTCAATAAGGACGGCCAAGGACGTGGCGGAGGAGGTGACCGGCGTTGACATAAGCAAGTTTGATTTCATATACACCATAGACGCCGAGGCCTCCGTGATTGAAGGCCCGTCAGCAGGCGCGGCGCTGACAATAGCCACGATATCCGCAATAGAGGAGAAGGACATAAGGCCTGACGTGATGATAACGGGGACCATAAACCATGACGGGACCATAGGGCCCGTCGGAGGCATACTGGAGAAGGGCCTTGCCGCCAAGGAGGCAGGGGCAACAATATTCCTCGTCCCCCTTGGGCAGGCCTCACAAATAAGCTACAAGACGGAGAGGCACTGCGAGAGGATAGGCAGGACAGAGGTGTGCACGGTGGAGCAGATACCGCAGAAGGAGGACGTTGAGAGCCAGGTTGGCATTGACGTCATTGAGGTGGGGACCATAGGGGATGCGCTGGAGTACTTCCTTGGGTGATTCCAATGAGGATGATATTGCTTACATGGGTTGCGATGCTTGTCGGCCTCTCGGCAGGCGTGCTACTGAGCGGGCTTGCCGGCACGGGGCAGCTTGACTTTACCGGGGCGGCGGTGGGGACCCAGGAGATACCGCAGCTCTCACTGGATGGCTATTCACCTGCCGAGGTGAGCGTGAACCCGCTGTCAATAATAATCACAAGCGGCTGCACGCGGATGTCAATGAGCACATACGATTTCCAGACCGACTCCATCAAGAGGGGGCTTGACGGCGACAGGTCGGGCAGGCCGAACGCGCACGACCTCATGAGCGACATAGCGGACACCTTCGGCATGGAGGTCATTATGGTCAAGGTGGAGGCCTTCACCGGGGACGCATACTTCGCGAAGATAATAATGAGGCAGGGCGACAGGGTGCTCAACCTTGACTCAAAGCCCAGCGACGCGATAGCCCTGGCCGTCAGGGCGGGCGCGCCCATCTACGTGAAGGACACGATGCTGAAGCAGCTGGGCGAGGAGGTTTGCTGAGTAACGTGCCATCTTCTGAATCAACCAACACGCAACGCATAAATCCGGCCAGCCACAATTATTCCTAATGATAGACGTCCACGCGCACCTGTGCTTCCCAGAGTTTGACAGGGACAGGGAGGAGATAATAGCCAGGTGCAAGCAGGAGCTGGCGGCAGTAATATTGGCAACAGCCCGCTATGATGAGTGCATTGAAGCCCTGAAGGCTGCGGAGAGGCATGAAGGCTTCCTGTTCCCCACGCTTGGATACCACCCGGTTGAGGGGACTGAGCGGGAAAAAGTTATTGAATTGATCAAGAAGAACAGGGACAGGATAGCCGGCATAGGCGAGGTGGGCCTGGATTACCACTGGGTTAAAGACAGGGAGAAGCAAGAAAAACAAAGAGAAATATTCTCGCAGTTTGTAGATCTTGCGGAACAGCTGAAGCTACCCCTGGTGATCCATTCCTGGGACGCTGAGCAAGAGTGTTTTGACATGGTGAAGGGGCGGGATACCAATATTGTGTTCCACTGCTACTCTGGCCCGGTGGAGCTGGCCAGGGAGATAATACAGGAAGACAGCATGTGGATTTCAATATCCACCAACATCTGCTTTTCAAAGCAGCTGAGGAAGGTGGCAAGGATATTGCCATTGGATAAGCTCCTTCTGGAAACAGACTCGCCTTTCCTGGATCCGGACAGGGAAAGGAAGCGCAACACCCCATGGAACATCAAGCTTTCCGCGGAGAAGATAGAGAAGGAGACGGGGACGCCGAAGGGAAAGGTGCTGGAGCACGCCAGGGATAACGCGATAGAGGCGTTCGGGCTCAAGATTTAGATATAGGTGCCCTATTAACTATATGGCCAGGGATGACGTCACCTCGCTGGACTTGTTTTACCTAACCAGGGAACTGAGGCAGTTGGAGGGCGGGTTCATAAGGAAGGTCTACCACTTCGGCAGGAAGGAGTTCCTGTTGGAGATATACGCAAAAGAAACATATTGGCTGTATGTTGACGAAAAGAGGATTTTCCTGACAAAATACAAGAAGGAGGCTGGAAACCCCTCGGGGTTCTGCATGCTCCTGAGGAAACACCTTGCAGGCAGGAAGATTCTTGGCATCAGCCAGCATGGGTTTGACAGGGTCCTTGAGGTGAGGACGGCGGAGAACATCCTTGTAATAGAGCTTGTGAGACCGGGCAATGTGGTATTGTGCGATAAGGACCATATCGTGATTGGCGCCGCTGAAGCGCAAGAGTGGAAGGACAGGGTGGTGAAGAGGGGGGAGGCTTATTCATTCCCCAGGGGAGCCAGGAATCCCTTTGAAACCGGCTTGGAAGAGTTTGACAAAGCGATAAGGTCTGAAAGGAAAATAATCGTAACGCTGGCAGTCTCCCTCGGGTTCGGCTCGGATTACGCCAGGGAGATATGCGCGCAGGCTGACATGGATGAGAACACGGCTGGGAACGCGCTTGGCAGCGACGCGATAGCGAAGCTTTACGGGGCAATGCTGCTGATGAAGGACAGGGAGCCTGACGCGAGGGCTTACGGTGATTTCGCGGCGCCATTCGAGATGGACAGCATGAAGGGCAGGGAGAGCGGCAGGCTTGGCTCTTTTTCAGAGGCGCTTGACGGGCACTTCTCCAAGGCGGCAATGGAGAAACAGGAGGGGGCAAAAGAGAAATCCGAAAGGATAATGAAGCAGCAGGCTGAGGCGCTGGAGAAATGGGAGAGGCAGGCCACGTCAGCCAAAAGGAAGGCAGAGGCGCTTTATGAGAATTACCTGTTTGTCAAGGAGGCGATGGACAGGGCCAGGAAGGAGGGCAGCAGGGGCATAATTATAGACCTGGACGGGCTGAAGATTGACATTGGCCTGGGCAGGAGCATAGAGGAGAATGCCGCTGCCTATTTTGAGAAGGCCAAAGCCGCGAGGAAGAAAATAGCTAGGGTGGTGGAATCAATTGAAGAATCCAGGAAGAAGGCCAAAGAGGCAAAGCCCGAAAGGCCAAAGGTAAGGATAAAAGCAAAAAAGGAATGGTATGAGAAATTCAGGTGGTTCACCTCCTCTGACGGGTTCCTCTGCATAGGCGGAAGGGATGCGGATACGAATGAGATGCTGGTAAAGAGGCATACTGAAGCGAACGACCTTGTCTTCCATGCTGATGTCCAGGGAGCTTCCTTTGTGGTCATAAAAAACAATTCCTGTAAGGAGATACCACAAAATACAACCAGGGAGGCAGCGGAATTCGCGGCTGCAAATTCCAGGGCCTGGGCGCGGGGAGCCGGGACGGTGGATGTCTACTATGTGAAGCCCGGGCAGGTCTCCAAGACGCCCCCCGCCGGGGAGCACCTTGGCAAGGGCGCTTTCATGGTCTACGGGAAGAAGGAGTGGTTCAGGAACCTGGAATTAAAGCTGTCCGTAGGCATTAAGATCAATCCCGATGACAATTCAGCAAAAGTGATATGCGGGCCTGCCAGTGCAGTGGGAAAACAAACAAAGTATCATGTAACAATAAGGCCCGGCGACAAGAAATCCTTTGAGCTTGCGAAGATTGTAAAGAAAAGGCTGGCTTACCTGGCAAAGGATTATGCGGAGCCGGTGAATTCAATCCCCATAGAGGAGCTCCAGAGGGCGATACCTTCGGGCTCCGGGGATGTCGCAAGGGAGAAATGATTATGGCGAAGGACAGGATAAAGAAACTGGAAGAAGACATCAGGAAAATAGAAGAGAGAAACAGGAAAGTTGAGTCAGATAAGGCATGGGAACTGAGCTGGACACGAAGGGGATTGATAGCGCTTTTCACGTACATAGCAATAGGGGCATACCTTCAGGCAATAGAGATTCCCTATCCCTGGCTTAATGCAATAGTGCCGACCGCGGGGTTCCTGCTTTCCACGCTGACGCTGCCATATTTCAAGAGGGGATGGCTGAAATACTGCCACGGATAATGAAGGTTTTAATAGTACAAAGCCATCAATAATCATATGAAAATCGAGAGGATTGAAGGCGACATTGTAAGGAAGGGATGGCGGTATAGCGATGATGAATACGCCTTTTATGATGTCTATTACATGATGGTCTCAGGCCATTATCTGATAGAGGAATGTTCAAGGCGCAAACAATACAGGACAAGCCTGCCCCCAAAGGATGTTTTCGGCCCTCTTCCCCTTGAAATAATAGAGGGTGATATCCCGGAAGAGGAGGTGGACAGGAAGTGCCTTGGCAGGCTGGAGAGCAAGTTCAGATTCAAGGCAGTAGAGAAACACTACCATGTGCCTGAGCCTACTCAACCTCAAGGATGCACTCATCACAGATGAAGTAGGCTATCCTCGGCTGGAAGTCGTCATTCTCCTGCCCGCATTCTGTGCATATAAGCATGGCAACCACAAATGAATATTCTTCCTGCCCTGTCTTAAAAGCTTTGCCCTCTTTTACGTCAATCAGGCGAATTTTCTAACCGCTCTCTTTAGGCACCTCAAATGCCCTGTAAACCCTTTCACGCCTGTCTATTTCTTCTTGGTAAGCCTTGTACGTCTTAATGGCGGTGGCATATCCCCTCCCACGAGTTTCGTGGTAAGCCCTGTCAACATTCTCTTTTGCCGCTATCAGACCTTCTATCAGTTGGGACAGCCTCATATTCTTTAATTCCTCATGCCCCATCCCCATCACCTCACTCAAAGCCCTGATGGATTATGTCAAATCTTTTTGTCTCGCCTATAAAGCTCTTCTTCCCTTCTACTGATTTCTCCCCTAAGCGCCTCATATGTTGCTACCAGGCTATCATATTCATTCCTAGTCCAATACCTGAGCACAAACCCTTCAACCTTGACACCTGTTTTTATCATGCTGTCCATCAGGTCGCCAAGGCGCCTATTACTGAAATCTTCTGTCATAGTATCCCACCTCAGACAAAATCCTCGTAGGCGATGTTGAAGTCCTTGAATTCGCCCGTGTAGTCCCCCCAGCTGACGTCCACGCTGATTATCAGCTTGACGAACTCGCCCTTCTTCAGGTCATCCACCAGGCCCTCTATCCTGGCCTTGTCGCCTTCGGCCACTATCTCTATGGCGCCGCCGTCGGATTTCTTCACCCAGCCTTTCAGGCCGAGGTTCCTCGCCTTCCTCCTGACCTCTGACCTGAAGAACATGCCGTGGAACATCCCGGTGGCCTTTATGTGCGCCCTTGTGTTCTCCATACAGTCTCTAATTGGCAGATTGATTTATATCCTTAATTGCCTGTTCAGCGCTTTCAGGAAATCCTCAAGCCTGTCCTTCGGTATCCTCGCGCCTGCTGCCTCAGGGTGGCCCCCGCCCGAGCCGCCCACGGCTTCCGCCGCCTTTTCAGCTGCTTTGTGCAGGTCTGCGTTCCCTCTCCGCCTTATGGTTATGTCAAGATAATTCCTTCTCTTGTATACAGCTATGCCAACGGGCTTGCCTGTCGCTGTTGCAGCAAAAAGCGCTGCCGCGCCCCTGAAGCCAAAGCGTGGCAGCTTCTCAATACACCCTACGTTGCCCTGCTGCCTGGCCTTTTTCTTTACAAAATCATAAAGCTCGAACTCCCTGTCAGCCGCGTCCCGCGCGGCCTCAACAAGGCCCGGCATGTCTGACGGCTTGCCGCCTTTTGCCATTATCCTGACAATCTCCCTCTTCGCGTCATACCCGGAAAACCTCTCGCCTTTCATCCCCAGGACAAGGGTGGCTATCTCAAAGTAGAGCGTCCTCTTCTCCCAGTCCGCCAGGGCTGCCTGCACGAACCTGGTGCTGTCGGTGTAGTCCCCTATCGCGCCGTATATGGCCAGCAGGACCATCTCAGGCGGAAGGCTTGGCGCAAACTTCCTGTATGCCAGCTCGGAGCCGCATGACTGCTCGTCATGCGCGTAAAGCCTCACGGATTTATCCACAAGGGCTTCTGTAATGCCCGAAGGCAGCGGGTGGTGGTCAAAATACATGACTTCCTTCCTGGAAAATATGGCTAATGCATCCTTAGCAGTCCTCTTCTCCAGCGCTATGTCGCAGAGGATGATCCTGTTCTCCCCAACGTTCTTCAGGTCCTCAAGCAGGGAGACGGGCTTCGTGAAGAACACCCTCGCGCCAGGGAAGACCGCCAAGGCTATAGCGCCGGCGCATATGCCGTCTGAGTCCGCGTGGGTGAGAATCAATGTCTTTGGCATGATTATATCTTGTGACGGTATTATATTAAGTCCGGAAGCCAAATACAATGCATGAAGAAATCACTGCGCCAGATTGAGGATAGGTATGTCCGGAAGGGCTTCAGCGGCGCTAGGCTGCGCAGGGCGCTGGAGAAGGACAAGGAATACGCAAACCTGTTAAGCCGCAAGAGAAGCAGGATACCAAGGAAGGCCAAGGTGAGTAAGGCAGACAGGAAGCGTTACGTGCTGTCAACCAGCAAGGACCATGGGATATTGAGAATGGTGTGCGAGCTGGAGAATTACGAGCTGTCCGACTTCGACAGGGACATGATAGACCTAATAAGGACGCAACTGGAGCATGACTGGAGGACGCCCCTGATGAAGCTGCTGCAGAGGCTGCACAAGAAATACAAATCAGTCACCACAAATCAACAAAAGTGACCTTCATCGTTGTCCTGCCGTTGTGGACGAACTTGAGGCGGGCCATGTTTGCGTTGGGCTTGTAGTCGCTTTTCCTTATGAAGTCCAGGGCGATCCGCTTGAGCTCGGTCAGGTTGGCGTCTGGGGGGTTCTCTATCTTGGCAAGGTTTATCCAGCCGTAATTCGCCCCGGAGTTCTCAATGGGGCCCCAGATTTGGATGTAGACTATTGTCTGAGCGTTATTCATACACATGCCTGCGTCTCTCAAGCGACCTGTCAGCCTCTAATCTCATCTTTCTTATGTCTTCTACAGAAATCTTCAAATCAGGAAGCAGGCCAAACA
>JACQIG010000053.1 GCA_016198605.1 Candidatus Aenigmatarchaeota archaeon
CTCCCCGCATGGATTTTTACATTTTAATGATAATCTTTATAAAACTTTGCATTTTTGTAAAAATTCTGATCTGGGGTTTTATTTATTCCAGGCTTCTTTGTTCTATTGTCGGGGTGGTGGATATGTTCAGGCTTGTGGTGTATGACTTTCCCGTGGTGGAAAGGAAGGATAACATGCTGGATTTGCTTTATTCCGACGGGAAATATGACGCGTTAAAGGAGGGCATAAATACGGGTGAGGATCAGGAAAAGTTTCTTTATGAGTTCAAAGGGGTTGCAGATGGGCTGTCCGCAGCGGAATTTGCCGTTGAACAATGCATGGAAACCAAAAAGAAAAAGGGCAGCGCAAACTTTGGCCTCTTCACCGGAACCACCTCAGAACCTGTCTACAAGGTCTGGAGGGAGAGGTATCACAAGAGAATTGTGGATTACAGCGGGGACAGGTCATTCAACCTGGATGAATACGAGGGCCTGGATGAAAACCACGGGCAGAGCTACAGGAGGTTCATGAGGAAGCGGCTTTTCAGATACCTCAACCTCAGGCCGGAGAGCACGTTTTTCCCGGACAGGTTCAATGGGAATCCTTTGGGATACGGAGAATACGACAGGCTGATAGGGGAGGCCGGGGGGATAGATATACAGCTTGCAGGCATCGGCATTAACGGCCACATTGCATTCATAGAGCCGTTCTCAAGCCCTTACAAAAAGGCCAGGAAGGTGAAACTTGACCCGCTGACGCGCCTTGTTAATGCCAGAAAATACGCGAATGGCAACGTGAATGAAATACCAGGATATGCGCACTCTGTGGGCCTTGACACGATAATGAACCTTACGGAATCCCTTTATGTGCTTATCCTGGGCGGCCACAAGGCAGGGATAGCGAAGAAAGCAATAGAAGGCCCTGTAACGGTAGAGGTCCCCTGCTCTTTCGCGCAGATGCACGGCAACGGGAGCTTTGTGCTTGACGGGGCCGCGGCCTCTTGCCTGGAATACAGGAACCTCAACAGGGTCTTTGCAAGGGGGATCCATGTGGAACATGGGCTGCCTGAGGAGAAGATAAGATATGCGTTGGATTCAATGCAAGAAAAACTGGTCCTGGAGGAGGCGGAAAGGGGAATGGAAAAGGCCGCAAGCGGGAAACTAAAAGACAATCCGGGCAGCGCGCATCATGATTTCCCCTGCACGCCGGTTTAGGGGGGATTATGGACATGGCGCTACAGCTTTACAGGATGAATGAGCTGCTTAATGTGCACAGCATAGAGCTTGACACATATGACAGGGCAAAAGATATGGAAAGGGAGATACTAGGCCAAAGGCCCGGCCCTGGAGGTAATGAGAAATACATTGAGGCTGAGCAGAGGCTGCTTGAGTTCTACACGTCAAACCTGGACCTCCAGGAGAGGGAAGTGATAAGCATCCTTAACGACAGGAGCGTATTTGGCGGGGTGAGGGAGAGGGCCATAAGGAAAAGGAACCAGAGGGTTGAGGTCTACAGGCAGCTCATTGAGAATCTGGGTAAACCATAAGAGTTTTATCACAACCCAAGAATGATGCACTTCTAAGAAAAATAAAAGCCCCGGGAGGGATTTTCACAGATTGGAGCTGGAAGGCGAAGCCGAGCGCGGAGCGCGAGGCAGCCTCCCTTTTGCTCCACAGCTTTTTGAAAAAGCTGTGACTTGAACCCCCGACCTGCTGATATCGTGCTTTCATCGGGCTTGCGCCCTGAATACATCAGCTACAAGTCAGCTGCTTTCAGCCAGGGCCGACTGTTAGCAATTGGCTAAGGCCGGCCTCCTGACTACCAACTGAGCTACCGAGGCACTGATTGGGTCATTGTTAATACTGTTTAGTTTTTGCAGCCTATTATATCGGTATTTATTAATAGAAATAGGAATTTGTATATGCCAAAAAGGGCCTTCATAATCCACCAGTGGTGCGGATCCCCTGGAAGCGACTGGTATCCCTGGCTCAAGAAGGAGCTGGAGAAAAGGGGTTTTGCGGCTGAAATCCCTGCCATGCCTGAGCCGGAAAGCCCGGATATTGCAAAGTGGGTGGGTTTTATAGGGAAAAGTGTTGGAAAAGCTGATAGGGAAACATATTTCGTGGGCCACAGCATAGGCTGCCAGGCGATACTCAGGTACCTGGAAACGGGAGGCCACATAGGCGGGGCTGTGTTTGTCGCGGGCTGGTTCACCCTTACAAGGGAGGCGATGCCCACAAGGGCCGAGAAGGCCATAGCAAATCCCTGGATAAGGACACCTATTGATTTCAGGAAGGTGAGGCAGGCGACAGGAAATTTTGCCGCGATATTCTCCGGCAACGACCCTTACGTGCCCCTGGAGAACGCCTCAATGTTCAGGGAGAGGCTCGGCGCAAAAATAATCATCCAGGCAGGCAAAGGACACTTCACCAAGGAGGACGGCATCACAAAGGTCCCAGCAGCCCTGGAAGCCACCCTGGCCATGGCAGGGGACTAATAAAGGCTGTGGATGTCCACCGCGGTGCCAGTGTTCACCTTGCATTCAGGCAGGCAGAGCTGTATTATCTTCCTTGCCACGTCCCCGGGCTCAAGGAGCTTTGACGCGTCCACCTCAGGGAACAGGTCATTGAACATCTTCGTGTTGACCCCTCCAGGGCAGACAGCGTAGACCCTGACGTTCTTGCGCTGCATCTCTTCAGCCAGGCTTGCAGTAAGCCCGACCACGCCGAACTTTGACGCGCTGTAGGCGGCGAAATTCTCCATCCCGTGCTTGCCTGCCCAGGAGGAGATGTTCACTATCACGCCGCCCCTGTTCTTCACCAGGTATGGAAGAGCTTCTTTGGAGCAGAGGAAGACGCCCTTCAGGTTGGTGTTGACCGTTTCGTCCCATTCCTTTTCGGATGTGTTTACCATGGGCTTGTAATAGGCCACGCCGGCGTTGTTCACCAGTATGTCCACCCTGCCAAAATCAGCTATCACCCTGTCAAAAAGCTTCTTCACGGAAACGGGCTTGCTCACGTCAGCCACCACGCCTATGCACTTGGCGCCCTGCCTCTTCACCAGCGCGGCTGTGGCGGCAAGTTCGTCCCTTGTCCTGGAGACAATGACAATGCCGGCCCCTTCCTTCGCGAGCGCGACCGCGGTGGCCCTGCCTATCCCCCTTCCCCCGCCGGTCACCACGGCCACCCTGCCTTTCAGCCTCATGTTTAATTATTGGCGCGCTGGAATAAAAATGGGAAAAGACTTATATACTGCTATTTTACAAGCGTAAAATATGTCAAAGGATTTATACATAATACTGGAGACCGAAGACAAAGAGGTATACGACTCCCTCAGAACAGACCTGAAGATTATGGCAGCTGATCTTGCAAGGGAAATAAGCCGGCCTGTAGAGCTTGAGGCTGCCAAGGGAAAATATGGGTGGAAAGTCCGGTCGAACAGGATCACGAGCGAGGGCAGTTTGCAGCAAAGTATACACGAGTCTTTTATGCGAAAGGACAGGTACAGGACGGCAAACCATGATTTTCCTGATGTTAAGGGACCATTAGGCTATTACAGGTTCTGGGTGACAGAAGACGAGGAACTGTTCAGGCGCTTACTGCAGCCCTAAGGCCTTCTTGATGGCGCCCTTGTCAAACCCAATAATCATGTGCCCGTCTATGTCTATGACAGGCACGCCATACTGGCCTGACTTCTTGATCATCTCCTCCTGCGCCTTCATGTCATCCGCCACGTTTATCTCGGTGAACTGGACCTTGTTCTGCGCGAAGAATTCCTTGGCCATCTTGCAGTACACGCACGAGGGCGTGGAATATATTGTCACTTTGTGCATACTTTTAACACCATTTACTTGCAGCCTTGAGCTAGCCAGCCTTCTTCTTCAGCACCTGGTCGCAGTTGGGGCACATTCCGGCCTTCCTGAACATGGACTTGCAGACCATGCAGGCGTACATGGCCTTATTCTCGTTCTCGCCGTACTCGCCCTGCCTGCTGGGGGTTCCTGAAGCTTTCCTTGCCATATGCTTTCCCGGCCTCACCGGATTATTCCTTCTCTTTGCATTAATATATTGTTTTTGCGGCAGCTTATAGCTGATCCGCATGCCCTGGGCGGACAAGGCCGGGCTTCATCTCGCTCTTATATAATTTGCGCTCAATATCTTAATATGGGCCTCGCTAAAGCGGCCAGGTATTACCTGGCAGGCGTCCTCGTTATGGCAGTAGGGCTGATGGTGGCTTTCTTCTATGAGTTCCAGGGGTCATTCTTCTTCTACAGCATGTGGATCGTGGCCTTCGGTCTTGCCATAGCGGGCTTGGGGGCCATCAAAGGCAGGGGGAGCATTAAGACCGAGCGTGTTGATGACACCTTCTCCGTTGACTCCACCAGGATCATTGAGATGGCGGGCAGGGTGGAGCCCGGGACGTACAAGAGTCTGATGAGCCACGAGTCAGCGGGAAGAAAGCATGACAAGGGGAAACTGAAATGCCCCAAGTGCGAGGAGCTGCTCTCCCGCCTCGCCCACTTCTGCGACACCTGCGGCCTCAAGCTGAGGAACGAGTGCGCCAAGTGCGGCATGCTCAACAAGCCCCTGGCACGCTTCTGCTTCAGCTGCGGGAAGAGGATGGTTTGATGAAACAACTGACTAATCTGCACATGCTGTGGGGAAAACTCAGGACCAAGAAATCTGCAGAGCAGCTGAAGAAAGAGGCCGGTGAAGGGTGGTATTAGCGTATTGATTCCAAATTCAGGGATTTTGATGGACAGGCCAATTAGACCCCCGCCGCACAAAACCATTCAAGTATTTAAATGCAACACCTAATAATAATAAGCTTTAAGCGAGATGGTGAAATGGCTGAGGAGATTGCAGCGCCCAAGGTTTCTGAGAAGAAGCAGAAGAACCCATGGATGATGGTTTCCGTACTGCTTGGTGTCCTCCTTGTTGCCTCCATGGCCTGGAACTTCACCATCACTGCACAGGTAATTGCAAGGGCCGGCGGGACAGCGGCGCCAGCGC
>JACQIG010000044.1 GCA_016198605.1 Candidatus Aenigmatarchaeota archaeon
CACAGTACTCTGGTAGCAGAAATCTTTCCCGCCCCCCTTTCCTTAAGATTCTCATCGCCAAATACAATGCCCAGCTTGTATACCAGCTCGCCGCCTTCAAACATTGACAAGGCGGTCCTTGCATCCTCAATTCCTTGCTCATCGCCCTTCTTGCTCGCGTTGAAATACGTTCCTATGCTGTCCATTGAGCATGCCCTGGCTACCGCCTGTGTTGTAATGTCCTTCATATCACCATATATGCTAGCGGATAGCGCCGCAAGCACGTCTTTTTCCAGAAGCGAGTGGGCATCCTGGAATGCATCTCTGGTGTTGCCGGCATGCAGGTTGGCATAAAAAGAGGCTACTGTGTTGTCCCTGAACATCTCCCCATAGTCCAGCTTGCGGTTGCCGCCGCCTTCTTCCATGCCATGAATAGGGCAGATAGTTTTAAATAGCCTCAGAAAACCTTCCTGAAAACTGCGAAATAGACGCTCCCGTAGTGCTTTGTCCCGGGCACAATCTTCTCCAGCAGCAGCTTCACCGCCTCCCCGGGCCTGAAGCCCCCAACGCTTTTCCATTCTGGCTTCTGGAAGACGAAGGAAGAGCCAAAATGCTCCACCTTGAAGCCGTTCCCCTTGAAGGCATCCTCCAGCTCCTTCCTGGTGAAGAGGTGCATCCTGAGCCTCTCCCCTCCTATGCCCAGTTCCTCATCATGGGGACGGTGCTCCGTGACCAATTTGTGCCGGAAGCGGTAACCCCTGTCCCACGCGCTCGCCACAGACAGCAGGACAAGCCCCTTCCATTTGAGGACCCTGTTGAGTTCCCTGATGGCCTTATGGAAATCGCACATGTTCAGGACGGCGAAGAAGCAGAGAGCGTGGCCAATGCTCTCGTCCTTCAGGGGGAGCGCTTCCGCAGCAGCCTGCACCACGGGCTTCCCGCTCCCGGCAGCCTTTTCCAGCATGCCCTCGCTTATGTCAATGCCTATCATGCTGCCGGCGAAATGCAGGTGGTAGCCAGTGCCGCACCCCACATCAAGAACAAGGGGGTTGTCTTTTTGGTTTATGAACTCCCTTATGAGCCGCATCTCCCTGGCCCTCATGCGCCCTACCGTTGCCGTAGAATGCCTGTCATTGTACCCCGGCGACATCTTATTGTAGGCTTTCCTGGCGCCCATGAGGATTTATATTGGCGGAAAGCGATAAAAGATAATATGCTGCCTTTCGCGACCGATTTCCTTAGCGCATTCATACTGCTCTTCGTGATAATGGACCCCTTCGCCAGCATGCCGTTCCTGATGAAGGCCACCAAGGGCTTCAGCAAGCCAAGGCAGGCCCAGGCTGCCAACAAGTCCGCCCTCATTGCGGCGGCAGTCATGCTGGTTTTCGCCTTCGGAGGGGTGACCATACTCAACCTGCTGAGCATAGACATCCCCAGCTTCCAGATAGCCGGCGGCATTGTCCTTGCCATACTCGGCCTCCAGCTGGTCCTCGGCTTCTCCTTCGCCAGCGAGAAGAAGAATGACTACGACACGTCAATAATAGTTATAGGGACGCCAATGATAACAGGCCCGGGCGTGATAACCACCGTGATACTGTTCACGAGCAGCATAGGCCTTTTCACCACCATAGCCGCAGCCCTGTCGGCCCTGCTGGCCACATGGCTTGTCCTAAGGCTTTCCGTTTCCCTCCAGAGGGTGTTCAGCTCCCAGATGGTTGAGATAGTATCAAGGATACTGGGGATAATACTGGTGGCCATGGCCATAAACTTCATTAGGACAGCCATATTCGCGCCTGTTGCCCTTTAGGCCTCGCGCCGCATGAAACGGAATTGGAGGGTATTTAACCCACCCTGGTACAAAGTGCTAATATGATGCCGCAGAATCTGGCTTTCCCTGTCGTGGCAGTTGCAGGCCTGATTGTCGCAGCGGCGCTAATAGCGCTGCCAGGCATACAGACGGCAGAAGGAAATGAGTGCTTCACTGAGACGGAATGCGCGCTGAGCCAGTACTGCTTCATCGGATACGGCCCGACTATTGAAGTCACCAGAGGCACGTGCGTGAACCAGCTCCCCGAGGGCTGCAGCACAATAGAGTGCTCGTATTTCGGCCCTGCTGGCCAAGACAAGAGGACCGAAGGGCAGCTTCCGGCAAACACCGGTATCAACGGCTCTGTTACCAGCGTCTTCTGCCCAGGGGTTGAGGGCAGGCCGTGCACCTCCTCAGGCATAGAATCAACAATAATAGTAAGGACAACAGGCGCGACACCTGAGGAGGTAGCAAGGATGGAGACTGACCAGGACGGGAACTTCCTCATACCACTGCAGCCGGGGACTTATTACGTGGAGGCAGTTCCAAAATATCCTTGCTCGCCGCCCTCAAGCAGCAACAACCTTGTCAAGAGCAATGTAAAGGTAGTTGAAGGGTCGTTCACCTATACAAGCATGGGCTGCTTCAGCGCTGCGCCCTGATGGCTTCCTTTTCTCAACTGTAATGGGATTTTATGCTGTCCTGGTATTCTTGAAGGCCAAGCCTGTTTGCCCTCAATATCCCCTTAACGCCGCTGGTCATCTGCGGCAGCAGGCCGAGCCCATGGAAGGTATAGGGTGTATATCCTTCAAGGAGATTGGCCCCGGCATCAAAAGCCTGCCACGCCTCCTCAGCAGAATCAATCCCTCCTGTCGCTATTATCAGTGAGTCCGGGAACTCCCTGCGCGCGTCCCTTATTGCCCTCTGCCTGTATGGCCTCAGGAAGCGCCCGCTCCTGCCTGCGGAAGGGTATCCCCAATTCCTGGACGGAACACTCTCCTTGGGTACCATGTATGTGTTGACTCCCACCAGGCCATCGCCGCCGCCCTCCATCCAGCCGCCTGCCAGGTCTATCCACTGCTGCCTGTCCTTCTCCTCATAGGGCCCCATCTTCACGAGCGCAGGCCTGCCTCCTGCCTTTTCCTTCACGAGCTGCGCATATTGCCTGAACACGCGTGGCTTCCTAAGGAGTGTAAGCGCCGCAGTATTGGGCGAGAAGGGGTTCCACACAAAGCCGTCTACAAACAGGTCAAGCCCCTTCAAAAGCATCCTTGTCTCATCCAATGCCACATCTATGCTGTCAGGGCCTGGAGGCAGTCCGCATATGCTTGCGAGTATGAAAGCGTTTCCTCCATGTTCCCTGTAACTCATCAGTTTTCTTGCCGCATAATCCAAACCTTTTGAGGGGAATCCCTGCGCATTGTACAAATCCCCGGCCTTTTCATCAACGGCAACCCTGGGCCTGTCGTTGCCTTTTCTCGGATTGACTATTATTGTCCCTACCTCCTGGAACCCTGCCATGTAAGAAAGCGGCTCCAGCGCATCGCAGTTCTTGTCAAGCCCGGCCGCTGTTCCGAAGGGCATGATACTGGAGCCTGCAATGTTTACGCGAAGATCAGCTCCAAGGACATAGTGTGATCCACTCGCAATATCCACGTATTTGTTGAGCGCCTCCAGCGCCATCTCATGCACGCGCTCAGGGTCCCCTCCTGCCCGCAGGTATGCGAGCCTCCTCACGACCCTCCTGAAGAACCTGGGATCCTCAAGCCCCTTCTCCAGCAGCTTCCCCTCAATCCAGCCCAAAACCAACACCCTCTCTTGCCATCTTATTGTGGCCAAGCTTTTTAAGCGCATGCGGCTTTAGTTCATTATGAGGAAAGGCGTTTCCATCATAATCCCCACGTACAACGAAAGGGAAAACATAGGGAGGCTGATCCCCGCGATATTCTCCGCGCTTTCAAAGGCCAGCATAAAAGGAGAAGTCATAGTTGTTGATGACAATTCACCCGACGGGACTGCCAGGATTGTCAGCGGCCTTTCAAAAAAGTTCAATGTGAAATTGATTGTAAGGGAAAAGAAAGCAGGCCTCAGCTCTGCCGTGCTGGAAGGGATAAAGAATTCCTCCGGGGAGATAATAGGCGTGATGGATGCGGACTTCTCCCACCCCCCTGGCAAGATACCTGAGTTTGCAAAATCCCTGGAGCATGCCGACATTGCGATAGGAAGCAGGTTCATTGGCGGCGGGGGCATAAGGGGATGGTCTTCTTTAAAGATGTCAAGGTCGGCAATAGCGTCGCTGCTGGCTAGGGGGCTCACCAGCGTGAGCGACCCGATGTCGGGCTTCTTCTTCTTCAGGAGGGAAATCATCAGCGGAGCCAGCCTCAGGCCAAAGGGATACAAGATAGGCCTTGAGATAATGGTGAAAGGGAAGCACGCGAGGGTGGCAGAAGTCCCCTACGTTTTCCATGACAGGATGCGTGGGAAAAGCAAGTTCAATGCGAAGGAAGCCATAAATTATCTGGTGCATATAACAAGATTATACGTTCACAAAGGAAAGCTTGTGGCGTGGCCATAAGATTCTGGAAAAACTTCAGGAATCGATTACCATGTCTACCGTCCTGTCGGCGTCAAGTATGACCATTGTCTGCCTCGCCAGTCCCGGCGCCAGCACAGGCCAAGCCTTCACGACATAGACGCCCGCGTCAAGCTTGAACTGCACGGTGCCGCTGTCGCCCGTCATTGCGAGCGCCCTGGCCTGGTCCTCCACAGTCCTCACCTCAACGTCAAAATGCGGCTTCCCGACGTTCACGGTAAGCGTGTATTTCCCGGCGATATCCCTCACCTGCACAGGGTTCAGCAATCCCTGCACCATGAAGATGCCAAGGAAGGCTGCCACCGCAATGAACGCGAGCACCAGGGCCGTTTCCTTTGCTTTCATGTCCATAACACAATTATTATAAGCAATCAATACATTAGGGGTATAGTATTAATATGTATCCCAAGGAGATCCAGGAAGCCCTTGAAAAGGTGCATGCCAGGATTGGAGACAGGGTAAGGGTTGGAAAGGAAGGGCGCGCCTATGAAGGCCTCCTGATGCCCAAGACCGACATGGGCGACCCCCTGACAATTATAATAAAACTTGATAGTGGGTATAATATTGGTGTCAGGTTCTCTTCCGACGTAAAAATAGAGAAAAGCCGCTCCAAAGAACCAAAGGAAATCCTGGAAGAAGAGAAGTTCGAACTCAGGCAGGCAAGGCAGCCAAAAGTCAGCTTTGACTCCACAAAACCGCCGATATCCCTTATAGCCACCGGCGGTACGATAGCCTCAATGGTTGACTACAGGACCGGCGGGGTATATGCCGCCATGAAGCCGGAGGAGCTGCTGAACAACATACCAGAACTTGCCGGTTTCGTGAACGTCTCCAGCATGAGTTCCCCTTTCACCGTGATGAGCGAGGACATGATGCCGGAAGGCTGGGTGGAGATTGCCAAGGCCGCCCATCGCGAGCTGAATTCAGGCAGCCTGGGGGTTGTCATAACCCACGGGACAGACACGCTGCATTTCACCTCGGCCGCGCTTTCATTCATGCTGAGGAACCTCACCAAGCCGGTGGCGCTAGTGGGCGCCCAGAGGTCCAGCGACAGGGGCAGCAGCGACGCCTGGCTGAACGTTGTATGCGCTGCCAGGGTCGCAATAGGCGGCTTCGCGGAGGTCGGGACGTGCATGC
>JACQIG010000040.1 GCA_016198605.1 Candidatus Aenigmatarchaeota archaeon
TAAATGGCGCCCCCCTGGACAACTGGATGAGCTACCTGCCGAAGGACGGGGATATGTTAGTAATAACCTTTGGGTGAGGCGATATTCTCCAAATAAAGTCTTGCGGCCTTGCCGCAAGAGCGGTGCCTGCCGGCGATGTTATCGCCGGATATGCAGTCGCCGCATCTCTTGTGCTGCGGCACAAGATCCCGGAAGACTCTAGTCCTCCTCGTACCTGGGGCACTCGTTCCTTGGGATGTTCAGGTGGACGTTCTTGCCCACGTGCGCCACATGATGCCCCTTGGCCACGAGGTTCTTCTTGAGTACGCCCGTGTCTATTACCATGTGCGCTATCTCGTTTGTGTTGCCCATCTGCTCTATGTTCTTGACCTTCCCGACAAGCTTGCCGTTCACGTCAAACACCTTGACACCCTTCAGCTCCGTGACGGGCGATATGTTAAGGTAGATTGCGCCGTCCCTCAGCTCCTTGAGGTAGGTGGTGTCCAGGAACAGCTCAGGCGCAAAGGAGCCCTTATCCACTAGTATCCCGCTCACGTTGAGCCCGGTTTTTGAGAGGTATATGTTCTTGACCTTCCCTATTACCTCCCCGCTGACTCCTATCACCCTGTTCCCTATCAGCTCCAGAGCACTCACCATCACAGGCTTGTGCTCCCTTCTTATAGCCTTGTTATTTCTTACTTCACGCAAAGTTGCCATGCCATCCCTCCTGCAATTTATAGCCCGTTAGGGCAGTTTCTCGTGCATTGGCACAAATTTTAGGAGGCTTGAGCTGGACTATATAAATACTTTTGGTGGAACAGGGTGGGACAGCATGGAACAGCCGCGTTGCCTATTGCTTTTCCATGAACCATTTTTTCAGCTTGAGGGAGTTCGTAAGGCCTACGTCATAAATTTCAATGAGATCTTTCATTTGCAGGGATTTTATTGTTCTGGACAGCGTGCTCTTTGGTATGCCGGTCTTCATGAAGACCTTCTTCTGCGTGAGCTGCCCGCCGTCGCCGAGCAGCGTTTCCACAACCTTCCTTTCGTTCTCGCTGAGCGTCTTCAGTATGTCCCCCTGCGCCTCCGACATGCCCGTGGCCTTTCCGCTGCCGCCTTCCTTTGGCCTCCTCAGGTACAGCACAACCACCGCCGCCATAGCAGCAGCAGCCGCGCCAAGGAGCACTGGCCCGATGTCAGGCGTGTTCTCAGGCCTTGGGCTAGTAACCTGGTCCAGCCTGTAAATGACTGACAGTTCCTGCGCACTGCCAGCATCAATGCCCCACTCCACGAATATATCCCCGGCCGCATAAATTGTGCCTTCCGGCCTGACGGACAGGATGGCCGCGTTGGCAGGGAGGGCCAGCCTGACCTCGGCGGGCCCTTGTGATGCCAGGGAATAGCCGAACGCCCATGTCTCCCCGGATTTTGACGTCAGGGAAGAGGTTGAATATTCCAGGGTAATCCCGTAGTTGGGCCTCGCCTGGCTTGTTGTTATTATTATCCTCCCACCCTCAACCCTGTAAGGCAGGGCTCCTGTTGCGTCAAAGGCGTGCACCCCCCTCGGGCTGTATATCGGGAGCGACACCTCGCTTAGCCCGGTTGAGTCAAAGGACACCAGCACCTGCATGCTGGCATCGCCGAGGCTGTCTATTGAAACCCTTGTGATGTAATTGTCAAATGCCTGCGCGCCTGCCAGAGGGGTGGAGGCAAGCAACACCAGAAAGCATAGAGCCAGCAGCCTCATCACAGCCATATAAGACTTTTATGGGCCTGGTTTAAAAACTAACGCGCGCGTGTGCGGCGCAGCTCAAGCAACGGCTGGAACATTATATCAGAACACATTAATTTACAATTTTGCATGTGTTCTGATGGCTATCCAGCATTTCCGGCTTGCATCAATTGTAGCAAGCCGGCATGCACTCAAATCGCCTGTTAAAAGTTTGATTATTATTGTGATTTGATATTATATTCCGGCCTGCCAATATATAAGCAGTATGAAATCCTACAGGATAGCAGTCCTCCCGGGGGACGGTATAGGGCCTGAGGTTATTGGTTCTGCGATAAACGTGCTGGAGGCTGCCCAGTGCAAAGGGTGCTTCAGGCTGGATTATGCTTACGGGGAGGCGGGGTCTGGCGTGATAAAAAAATACGGGACAAACCTTCCTGCGGGTACGGTGAAGATATTGAAAGGAGCCCGCGCGTGCCTGAAGGGCCCCATGACCACCCCAGAGGAGGCAAGCGCTCCCGTGTCTGTAGCCGTCCAGATAAGGAAGATGTTTGATTTGTACGCCAATGTCAGGCCCTGCAAGGCTTACCCAAATGCCGGCGGCAGGGAAGGCGTTGACCTGGTGATAGTAAGGGAGAACACCGAAGGCCTTTATTCAGGCAGGGAAAGGAAGATACCGGGCGGGGCGGTGGCGGAAAGGATTGTCACGAAAAGGGCCTCAAGGAAGGTAGCGCTCTTCGCCCTGCGGCTTGCGCTCGCGAGGAAAAGGAAAATTACTTATGTGCACAAAGCGAATATCTTAAGGATGACGGATGGGGTCTTTAGCCGGGCTGTCCTGTCGGTGGCAAAGGCATACCCGCAGGTGCGGGTGGAGGGAATGCATGTGGACGCGGCTGCAATGCAGCTGGTCAAGGATCCCGGGCAGTTTGACGTCATCGTCACGACCAACCTCTTTGGGGACATACTCTCAGATGAGGCTGCGCAGGTAGCCGGGGGAGTCGGCCTGGCGCCATCCGCCAACATAGGGACCAGCTACGGGATGTTTGAGCCTGTCCATGGCTCCGCTCCCAAATACGCAGGCAAGGGCGTCGCAAACCCCATTGCCACAATACTTGCTGCCAGGATGATGCTGGATTATCTGGGGGAAGCAAAAGCAGGCAAGCTGGTGGAAAATGCCGTTGCCAGGGCATTGGAAGGCGGGAAGGCCCTGACAAAAGACCTGGGAGGAAACGCCTCCACAGGGAAATGCGCGGAGGCAATAACAGGGTTGATATGACAAGGAAAGCCGTCTACAAGGGCCTGGAGGACGTTGTTGCATCCGAATCAAGCATATGCTTCATTGACGGCAGGAGGGGCGTGCTCCTGTACAGGGGGTATGACATCAGGGACCTGGCCGAACATTCCACTTATGAGGAGGTCGCCTATCTCCTGCTTTATGGCAAACTTCCAAACAGGGCAGAGCTCAATTCTTTCAGCGCAGAACTGGCCAACTGCAGGGAGCTGCCGCAAAGGCTGGTGGTGATAATGGAAAACTTCTGCAGGAGGCTGCTTCCCATAGATGCGCTGAGGTCCTGCGCCTCCCTCCTCAAATGCTATGACCCGGTGGAGGCGGACAGGAGCGTGGAGGCCAACATAACCAGGGGCATTGACCTGATTGCCAAATTCCCGACAATAGTGGCTTATTATTACAGGATAAACCAGGGGAGGAGGGCAATCCGCCCTGACAAAAGGCTTGGCCACGCCGAAAACTTCCTTTACATGCTACATGGCAAAAGGCCGGGCAGGCTGGATGCGAGGATAGCAGACCTTGACATGGTCTTGCATGCCGAGCACGAGTTCAATGCATCCACATTTGCGGCGAGGGTGACGGCCTCCACCCTCTCGGATATGTACGCCGCCATAACCACTGCCGTAGGCACCTTGGAAGGCCCGCTGCACGGGGGTGCGGCCTCAGCAGTAGTCAGGATGCTGGAGGAGATTGGGGATGAGAATAACGTGGAAAAATACGTCAAGGATACGCTGGCCAAGCATGGCAGGATAATGGGCGTAGGCCACAGGATTTACAAGACCCTTGATCCAAGGGTTGTCAAAATAAGGGAGCTGGCCAGGCAGGCCGGGGAGAGAAGGGGGGACCTGAGGTATTATAAGATGCTGGTGAGGCTTGAAGAATCCATCAGGAAAGCAGGACTGAACAAGCATGGCATCTACCCTAATGTTGACCTGTATACCGGGGCAGTCTACAGGAATCTTGGAATCCCGGAAATCCTTTTTGACCCAATGTTTGCCCTCGGAAGGATAGCGGGATGGGTTGCGCATGTGGTGGAACAGTATGGCGACAACAGGCTGATCAGGCCTGTATCCTATTATACGGGAAAGAAGGGCCTGAAATATGTGCCAATAGGAAAAAGGTGATGCAAATCAGGAAGAAAATCACGATAGTGGGCGCGGGAAAGGTAGGCTCCACAGTGGCGCAGATCCTGGCCTACAAGGGGCTCGGGGACATTGTTATCGTTAACAGGACTGCAGGGAAGGCGCAAGGGATCGCCATGGACCTGATGCAGTCTTCCCCTGTGGTGGAGGGTTTTGACGCTGCAGTCATGGGCGCGGGCGATTATGCCGAAACAAAGGAATCGGACGTTGCCATAATCACCGCGGGCCTCCCCAGGAAGGAGGGCATGAGCAGGGACCAGCTCCTGGCAGCCAATGCAGGCGCAGTCAGGGACATAGCTGCCCAGCTTGCCAGGCATTCCCCCGGGGCAGCCATGGTAGTGGTTACAAACCCGCTGGATGTCATGGTCCATGTGGCGTGGAAAGCCAGCGGCTTCAAGGCAAGCAAGGTCATCGGCATGGCAGGGGTTCTTGACACGGCAAGGTTCAGGCATTTCATAGCCAAAGAGCTGGGCGTCTCGCCAAGGCTGGTCTCCGGGATGGTCCTAGGAGGCCACGGGGATCTCATGCTTCCTCTGGTTGATTACGCTAAAGTAAAAGGCAAGCCATTAACAGGCCTTATGCCAAAAGAAAAGATTGGCCGGATTGTCAGGAGGACTGTCAATGCCGGCGCTGAAATAATAAGTCTGGAAGGCGATTCCGCCTATTACGCGCCCGCCTCTTCTGTGGTGCAAATGGTTGAATCCATATTATTGGATAAAAAAATGATACTCCCTTGCTCTGCCTACCTTAATGGGCAGTATGGAATTAAGGGCGTCTTCCTCGGAGTCCCTGTTAGGCTCGGGAAGAATGGCGTTGAGAAAATCATAGAACTGAAGCTTACAAAGGAAGAATTGACGCGCCTGCAGGATTCTGCCAGGAGCGTGACGGAGATGGTTAAAAAGGCAGGGATTTGAATGGAAATCCGGACGGAGAAATGCAATGTCCTAATCATTGGTGCTGGCGGAGCAGGCCTTCGTGCTGCGATAGAGGCCCATGACAATGGCGCTGATGTGATTCTGGCGGGAAAAACACTGCTTGGGAAGGCCCATACTGTGATGGCCGAGGGCGGGATCAACGCCGCTCTGGGAAATATAGACAAGGAAGACAACTGGAAGGTCCACTTCATGGACACATACAGGGAAGGCCAGTTTTTAGGCCACCCGAAGGCAATAGAGCTGCTTGTAAAGAACGCTGCGGAAGCCATACTGGAACTTGAGCAATGGGGCGCGCTTTTTGACAGGACACCAGACGGCAAGATAATGCAAAGGCCTTTCGGGGCGCACACGTACAGGCGCACATGCCACGTAGCAGACAGGACAGGACTGGAGATCATGACAGCAATGGTGGAGCAGGCAAAAAAGAAGGGAATAAAGAATTTCGAGGAGGTCTATATAACGCGTCTTTTTTCTGACGGAAAGAGGGTTTCCGGAGCGCTGGGTATTGATATCAAAAAGGGGGAAGGCATTGTTTTCAACAGCAAGGCCATTGTTCTTGCAACAGGGGGTTGCGCCAGGGTTTACAGGACAAGCACAAATCCATGGGAGAATGTAGGTGACGGCCATGCGTTGGCCTACAATATCGGTGCTGAACTGCAGGATATGGAGATGATACAGTTCCATCCCACATCCATGGTGTATCCTGAGACGGCGAAAGGAATTCTCGTAACCGAGTCGGTAAGGGGCGAGGGAGGCATCCTCCTGAATTCAAAAGCGGAGAGATTTATGGAAAGATACGATCCCAGAAGGCTTGAGCTTGGTCCAAGGGATGAGGTTGCAAGGGCCATATTCACTGAAATACACAAGGGAAACGCCACTCCGCACGGAGGCGTCTGGCTTGACATAACGCACAAACCAAAGGATTACATCCTCAAGAAGCTTCCAAAAATGTACAAGCAGTTTAAGGATTTCGCTGATGTGGATATTGCAAGGGAAAGGATGGAGGTCGCCCCTGCCGCCCATTATTCAATGGGGGGGATTGCCGCTGGGCCTGAGACATGCTCCACTAGAGTGAAGGGATTGTATGCGTGCGGGGAGGTGACAGCCGGAGTCCACGGCGCAAACAGGCTGGGTGGCAATTCGCTTACTGACATACTCGTATTTGGTAAGATTGCAGGAAAGGAGGCTGCATCATATTCAAAAAACATAACCTTTCCGGGAATACGGGAAGAGGGAATAGTGGAAGAATGGAAAAGCATTACAGCACCATTCAATAACAAAGGCATCAAGCCGCAAAAAATAAAGGAAGAGATTGCAAATGTCATGTGGGAGAATGTAGGGCTCTTTATGACAGAAAGCTCCATGAACACTGCTTTAGCTATGCTGAATAAGTGGAAAAAAGAGTTCAGGAATGTTGGTGTTTCAGGCGGCACTGTATATAATCCTGAGTGGATGGATTACCTTGACATCAGAAGCATGCTTGTCACCTGTGAAGCAATAATACGCTCTGCACTTTGCAGAAAGGAGTCGCGCGGTGCCCATTTCAGGGAGGATTATCCTGAGAAGAGGAAGGAGTGGCTTGTGAACATATTTACTGCAAAAAGAGGGGAGAAGATGGTTTTGTATAAAAGGCCTGTCCCTCCGCTTGCTGAGGGGCTCAAGAAGGAGCTTGGGGAATATTATGAAGGAAATAAAGGTTAAGGTCTTCAGGTCAGAGGCAGGCTTCAGGGAATATGATGTTCCTTATACGGAAAGGATGCGCATATTGGATCTGCTGTTTTACATACAGCGCAATCTCGAGGGGTCGCTTGCGTTCCGCTGGAACTGCAGAGAAGGGATATGCGGCTCCTGTGCAATGAGGGTGAATGGCAGGCCTGTTCTTGCATGCAAAGAAGAGGTGAAGGGTAATGAAATAACAGTCGAGCCCCTTAAAGTATTCCCTGTTGTTAAAGACCTTGTAACTGACAGAGCTGAGATATACATCAAAGAAAAAACCCTGCAGCTGCATTTCATCGGAGAAAAAAGCGGCGGCTTCTACAAAATCAGCGAGGCTGAAATAAAGAGGGCTTCTGAGTTCAGGAAATGCATAGATTGCCTTATCTGCCATGATGTCTGCCATGCCAACAGGGAGAAGCTTGACTATACAGGGCCCAGGAACCTTGTGAAGGTCATGGCCCAGCAGCTCCACCCGAGGAATACCCTGGACCGTGTCCCTCTTCTGGAGGGGGCAGGCGTTAATTTCTGCAATGTCACCCGCTGCTGCCAGCAGGTCTGCCCGCAGGAAATACATATCACGACTAATGGCATTATACCGCTGAAAGAGGCCTTCATTTCAGAGAAGGGCCTTATCGCCAGGTTGCTGGGGAGGAACAAATGATGGACAACAAGATCATGAGCCTTCTAATATTTGTCTTGGTGTTTACCACAATGCCTTCTGTCAGGGCTCATGACCACCCTGTTTACTTTCCTGAGGCAATCACACCAGAGGAGGTCTCTGCCCTGCCCCTGGAAGGTCAGGTTATCTGGTGGGGATGGAATATTCACGACAGGATTCACTGGATAGCTGTTGTCCTCATGTTTTACACATGCTACCATTTCAGGTTCTGGAAAGGAAGGAAAACGCACCCTAAGGGCTGTTTTAAGGAGAGGGACCCCGGCTATTCAGGCGAGAACAGGCTTGATGCATATCATAGGTATTTCTGGTACGCCAATGTTATACTTATACTTATACACTGGTCAGAGGTGCTGACAGGACTGCAATACGGAGTGGGGTACAACTATGTCTTCTCCTATCAGGTTCCGGGGATAATATTTGAGGTCTTCTATGTTGTTGCATTCTCCCTGTGGCTTTTCTCGTGCCACTTCTTCAGGTTTTTTGGCGGCGGCGGATGCACTGCATGCGGGGGATTCAAAAGGGCATACTCAGGCATCTCAGTGCTAAATGCAAGGCATGGCATTTTCATGTGGCTTGCCCTTCTGTCCTTTGTGTTGCTCCTGCTGGTCCAGGGCCATCTGTAGGGGCTAGAACTCAAAAAATTCCATGGTGGGGAAGAGCAGTTGGATGATGAAGATCGCGAGGACCGCAAAGAGCAGTATCACCTTCGCGTAAAGCGTTTTTCCCCTGAATTCATACAGCGCAAGGGCGGCAATGAGAATCAGAAGAAAAACGAGCAGCGGCAGCCCCGCATAATTATGGTACGAGCCTGTATGTGCAGAGGCCACCGCAGGAAGCGCGTATAGGAATGAGAGAATGGAGATCTTTTTCATGATTAATATTGCATTTTCCAGATAGATAAACCTGTTCCCTCTTTTGCTACTCCCACGGGAACCTCTTATTCTTCCTGTAATACTCGACAAGGCCCCCTGCCTTCTGCAGCTCTTCCAGGAAGCCTGAGACTTTTTTTGCCTGGAAAGCCCTGCCCGTCCTAAGGTTTTTTACGGTCCACTCTTTCAGGTCTATTTCCAGTGCGTCCCCATCCTTGGCCTCCTTTGTTATCCCGGGGATTTCCAGGGCGGGCAGGCCTATTGCTATTGCATTCCGGAAGAATATCCTTGCGAAGCTTTCCGCAATGACGGCGGCTATCCCGCAGTATTTTATCGCTATCGGGGCCTGTTCCCTGCTTGAGCCGCCCCCGAAATTCTCGCCTGCAACAATGAAATTCCCCTTCCTGACTTTTTTGGGGAATTCCGGGTCTATGCCGTACATCGCGTATTTTGCAAGCTCATAAGGGTCGTTGGTCCTTGATTTGAACCTGAACGGTATTATAAGGTCCGTATTCACGAAATCCCCGAACTTATGAGCCTTCCCTTTCAACATCATAAGCATCACAAATATTTCCCCGGGTCTGCAATCCTCCCTTCTATGGCAGAGGCGACTACCGCTGCAGGCGAAGCCAGGTACACCTTGGCTGTCAGTGCGCCCATCCTGCCTGTATAGTTCCTTGGCGAGCATGAGATGCAGACCTCGTTCTCCCCAAGGACGCCCATGTGGGTCCCGACGCAGGCCCCGCAAGTGGAGTTGGTGAACGTGGCTCCGGCCTGCATGAAGATGGCCACATATCCCTTCATGATGGCCTCCAGGTAAACCCTCCTTGATGAGGGCGTTATCACAAGCCTTGTGCCAGGCTTCACCTTCCTTCCCTTGAGCATGTGGGCCGCAATGGCCAGGTCTTCCATCCTGCAGTTGGTTGTGGAACCAAGGAACGCCTCGTTTACCTCAACCCCTTCCGCCTCTGACAGCGGCTTTACCCTGTCAACATGCTCGGGAAGTGTGACCTGGGGCTCAAGGCTGTTAAGATCGATGTCCATCTCCTTTGCATATTCAGCATCTTTTCCAGATTTTATTATCATTTCCGGTTTTCTTCCAACACGCTTCAAATAGGATTCCGTAATCTTGTCGTATTCAAACACCGAATTCTTCGCCCCGCATTCCACGGAATTGTTGCAGATGCAGGCCCTGGTGTCAATGCTGAAGCTTTTCGCTTCCCCTGCCCACTCAAGGCCCTTGTAGTTGGCCCCGTCCTCGCCCAGCTGCCCTATCAGCCGCATTATCACATCCCTCCCGAAGACGCCTTTCCTGAATTTCCCCGCGACGTTTACCCTGAGAGTTTCAGGGACCCTCAGCCATATCTTCCCCGAGGCCCAGATGGCTGCCATCTCGGTGGAGCCGATGCCTGTTGCGAAAGCCCCCAGGGCACCGGCCTGGTTGGTATGCGAATCCGCCCCCATGAGAAGTGTGCCTGGAACAATCTGCTCCTCCATTATTGTCTGGTGGGATATGCTGCCCTCAATGACCGTGCAGCCCGTCTGCCTGCAGAAGTCCCTTACCATCTTGTGCAGGTTTGCAACCTTCTCATCCGCGGGGGGATAAGTGTGGTCCAGGTAAAGGAAAATCCTTTTGGGGTCAAAGACCTTCTTGAGGCCCATCTCATTGAATACCTTTATCGCAAGGGGGCCTGTGGAATCCTGGGCAAGCGCCATGTCAACCTTGACGACGGCGATATCGCCTGCCTTTAAGGCCGTCCTGTTTACGGATTTTACATTAAGGATCTTCTCGGCAAAGGTCAGCGAATCATCTTCCAGGATCCGCTTGGAAAATGAGTCCATGAAGGCTAATTATAAGGCCTTACATAAAAATGAATGCTCACTCCTCCAGCCACACTATGTCGTCCTGGTCAAAGGCCGGGGTGGAGAATAGTATGAATTCAAAAGGCCCGTTGCTTATTGTTTTCACCTTGTGGGGGACGTCAGCCGGTATCACTACCAGCTGGCCCGGCCCGACCTCTGCCTTGACATCGCCTATCATGCCTTCAGCCTTGCCGCCAAGGACGTAAAGTATGTGGTTCTCCTTGGGGTGCTTGTGGAGCTTCACCTCGTTTTCTATCTTGAAGAACTCTATACTGCCGCTCTGCGCATGCAGAACCTCTGTGAACTCGAAACCTCCCCTCTGCTGGTCAAAATCCTTCTGGAACTCCTCTGCAACGTTGATTACAGCCGGCTCCAATGTAGAAGTTTGTGATGCCGGCACTGGTAGCACATAGCTCACTGAAATGCCTATTGCTGCGCCTATCAGGAGAAGCAATGCATATTCAATGTACAGGCTTGAGGACTTCTTTACCTTCTTTATATTCCTCATAATGACAAATTGTCAGTAAGTTTTAAAAGCCTTGCTCACCTTCAAGCCGTATCTCCCGCGGGCTCTCCAGCAGTTTTATGAGGTCTGTAACAAACCTGGCGGCTTCAGCGCCATCCAAGACCCTGTGGTCAAAACTGAGGGATAAGGGAAGTATCTTCCTTATCACAATCCTGTTGTCCCTTACGACCGGCTTCTCCCTTATCTGGCCCGTTGCCAGTATGGCAACCTCCGGGTAGTTGATTATCGGGGTCGCGTGCGTGCCGCCTATTATCCCTATGTTGGTTATCGTGAACGTCCCGCCCTTGAGGTCCATCATGTCAAGGGTGCGCGTCCTGGCCTTCTCCGCAAGTTCCTGTATGTTCTTCGCAACCTGGAATATGTCCTGCGTTTCCGCCCGCTTTATTACTGGCACAACCAGCCCGCCTTCTATGTCCACCGCTATCCCGATGTTGTAGTATTTCTTCA
>JACQIG010000058.1 GCA_016198605.1 Candidatus Aenigmatarchaeota archaeon
GGATGAGCACATAGGCGAGATACCCGAGGAGGCTTATGTCAGGTGCAGGGAGCAGGGAGGCGAGATGGTAGTGAGGAAGGACGGCCAGGGGAGGATAGTCTATGCAAAATGCGTGCTGCCCGGCAACGAGGATGATGTTTACGTTGAGCCTGCGGAGGAAGTGCCAGATACCGCAAGGCTGCTGCAGATCGCAGTCAAGCTTGAGGAGCTCAAGAAAAACCTGGACGAGCTTGCAAGGAAGATGGACTCCATAGCCGATTATTACGAATCCACAGGTTCTGACGAGGCGGGAAGATACAGGAGGATAGCCGACATGTTCAGGACAGCCGGCATGAAAGCGGATGAAATAAGGGAGAAGCTGAGGAGCAGGCTGGGGACGCTGACAAAAGAGGACATAAACGAGATAAAGCATGACATAAAATACATAAAGGCGGTCATGCTGAAGGACATACTTTATTACATGCTCAGCTCTTCCGAGGACGCGGAAAAGATAACGAGGAGGGTTGTTGAGCACTGCACCAGCGACGGCTGCTTTGACAGGGCCTTCAGGGCATGCATCACGGGCGTGACCTACAGGCAGCAGGACAACGGGCCGCTGGTTGAGATAGCCGGCCTTGAGGGCGACACGTGCGTGATAAAAGCCTCGCTGGAGAGCGGCCCGGGCGGCACCAGCTACGGGATGACATGCAAGGTGCCTGAGTATTCCCTTGGACTGAAGAACCCGGAGAAGACCATACTTCCCTACTGCTCCGGCTCAATGGTTGACCTTATAAGGAAATTCATGGAAGGCAGCCAGCTCCCGCCTGGCTTTGAGGGCCCGGGAGGCTGCAACTCGGTTGAATCCTGCAGGGAATACTGCTCCGATACCGAGCACACCGAGGAGTGCGTAAGCTACCTGCGCCAGCAGGGCGGCGGCCTGGATGCGCCAGTGGCAGGGGAGGCTGGTGGACAATGAAAAGGGGGACAAAGGCAGCGGCAGTGGTGATAGTGGTGATAATAGTAGCAGTCTTCGGATACCTGTGGACTTCAGGGTTGCTGCCTGCAGGGAGTCCCGCACAGCAGATAACAAACCAGCAGGAAGTTACCGGAGCCATATCCTCTGTCAGCACAGATGTGGATGACATAGACAGCGCGCTGTCGGATATAGACGCGCTTCTTAGGTAAGAATTCCACTATAATTCTAAGGCGACACCCAGCCGACAAAGAATGAATACAGCCCTTTCAGTATTGCCACTATCCCTACGTAGAAGAAGAAGTCCAGGTAAAAGCCCCAGACTGAAAGGAGCAGGAAAAGCCCCACGAAGAAGTCTATTATCCCCAGGAAATCAAAGTAGAAGCCCGCGGCCATCGCCGTCAGCACAGACCAGACGCCTTTTGCTATGGCTATCGCGCCGAGCATGAAGGCAAGGCCGTTTTCTGTCAGGGGGAAAGCCCCGGCTGCCATCAGTATCACTCCCGCCAGCAGGTCCAGTATCCCGAGCACGAACAGCAGCATACAAGCAAAATATGCCGGCAATGCATTAATAGCTTATGCCGCTATCTCTATCCCGGGCTTCCCGGGCTCGGCCCTCAGGGCTTTCTCGCTGCCGCTCTCCCCGGCCCTGATCACCGAGACCCCGCAGCCGAACTCCTTTGAGAAGAATTTTTCCGCCCCTTTCAGCGCATCAAATTCATCCCTTTCGGGCAGGATTCCCTTAAGCGCGCCCAATTTCCTCAGGGATTCTGCGTATTTCACGGCATTATTGCCCTGTTTCCTTATTTCCTCGTTTTTCATCAACTCTTTGATAAGGCCGCTCCTGTCATCCATCTTCCTTGCAATCTCATAAGCCCTGTATTTCCATGCCGGGCTGCAATAAACCTTTATCTCCCTTGGCTTCTTCCCGACAATCTTTATTATCTCATTGACGTCCCCAACCGTCTTGCCGACAAGCCCCTCCGCCATTTCAGCCTCTTCCGAGATAGCCTTGGGGTCAGCCTCCGGCCATGCCGCCAGGGAGGCGAGACCGCTGTTGCCCTGCATCTCCCACAGCTCCTCGCATGTGTGCGGCATTATCGGCGACAGCAGCCTTATCCAGCCGCGCAGCACCCTGTCCAGGACGGCATAATCCAGCGGCTTCTCCGCCCTCCTCAGGTAATATCCGATGTCATTCATCACCTCAAAGAACGCCTTCTGGGCAAAATCCCTTATCCTCATGCTGTCTATCAACCCCCCGGTTTCGTGCAACACCCTGTTGAACCTGGAAAGTATCCATTTATCCGGAATGTTTTCCCCCTTTCCCCCCATTCCCTTGTTTGTAATTATGTCAGCCGCAATCTCAAGGAACCTGGCAAGCCTCTTCCTGACCATCTGCACGTTCTCCTCTGTCCAGTCCACCACGGAACCAAGGTCTGCGCCAGAGGCTATGTAAAGCCTGTACAAGTCCGCGCCGTACTTCTCTGAGATGTCAGCAAGCGGTATGACATTCCCCCTGCTCTTGCTCATCTTCGCGCCCTCCCTTATGAGCAGCTCATTCAGCGTTATCGCCTTCGGCCAGTATTTTTCAGGGAATATGGCCGCGTGGTTGAATATGTAGAAAGTCAGGTGGTTGGTCACATGCGCAACCGCGGTGTGCCTGAGGTCAACGGGATACCAGTATTCAAACTCCTTCCTGATACTGTCGGCCTCTTTTAATTTCCCTTTCCCGAGGAAGACATAATCAAAAAATTCATTATTTAAACCCAGCTTACTCTTCCTCATCTCTTTAACCACCGTATAGAAGGCTGGATAAATCGTGGAATCAGAAAGGCTCTCTATCACCCACTCGCTGTCCCACGGAAGCCTAGTCCCCAGGCCGCGCTTCCTTGCCGCGGCCCTCTCATGTAGCCAGCTTATCGTGTGCTCAAAATGCTTCCTGTACTCCTCCGGCAGTATTCCCATGCCCTGCAGGCACCCCATCGCCTTGGCCTTCCACTCCCTGTTCCCGTAATCTATGAACCACTGGTCCTTTATCACCTTCACGAAAACCCTTGTCCCGTCCCTGCACACCAGGCCAGGGGTGTTTGATTCAAAGAAATCCATCGCCTTGCCTTCTTTTTTAAGCCAATTTCTGAAATCATCCTTTATGTTTTTTATGGCAATCCCGGAGAACCCTCCGCTGCCCTTGAGTACGCCCCGGTAGAACTCCTCCCTGTAGAGGGCTTTCGTAGCATGCTCCAGCTTTTCCGGTGACGTCCCCGTCTTGTCAATCATTTCCTTTGCAGGGAAATCACCAAAGCCCTCAAGCTTTATCACGCTGATAGGCTTCACGTCCTTCGCAACCTTCTGCCATTTCTTGTCCTTCCTTGCCTCCTCCAGCGCCGCGTAGTCAAAAGGCGCATGCGCCGGGACAGAATAGACTATGCCCGTCCCGTTGCTTGTATCCACAAAGCCTGCCGGCAGTATGGGCATGCTCCTTTTCCCAACAGGCGATTCCGCGCGTTTCCCAAGCAGATGCCCAGCCTTGACTTCCCCGATTATTTTCACGCCATCCATCTGGTATCCAATCTTCTCCGCGGCCTCCTTGGAAAGGTAAAGGATTTCACCGTTAACATCAACCTTGAGATACTCACCTTCCGGGTTGACCCAGAGGTTTGTCACGCCATAAATTGTTTCAGGTCTCAGCGTTGCCGCGACAAGGAAGCCGTCCTCAAAGGGGAACTTCACCGCGGTGAACGCTTTTATCCCCGTGTCCAGTATGTCGCCATCCCTTATGTCATCCTCCCCCACAGCGCTGTTGCAGGTAGGGCAGAACTGGACTGGATGCTCCCCCTTTGTAACCAGTCCCATGCCCCTAAGCCTGCTGAACTGCCATGATACAAAAGCGTTATACTCAGGGTCCCCGGTGGTGAACTGCCTTGACCAGTCTATTGAGAAGCCAAGCTTCCTGAAATCCTGCTCTATCACATCCGCAAAGAAATTTGCAACGTTCCACGGGTCCCTGAAGCTCTCTATTATCCTTTCAATTTCCTTCTTGTCCTTCTCATATAAGCCTACATACTCCCTGTACAATTCCAGCGTCTTCCTGTCCCCATCCCTGACCTTCTTGGAAACCGCTTCTATGGGCGTCCCGCTAATGTGGAACGCCATGGGCCATAAGGCATTATACCCTTGCATCCTCTTGTGCCTCACCCATATGTCGGCTATGGTGTACGTCCTCCCATGCCCTATGTGAAGAGGCCCGCTGGTGTAGGGATAAGGCACCGTCATGAGCACCTTCTTTTTCTTCGCGTCCCTTCTGGGCTGGAAGGCCTTCTCCCGCTCCCACCTATCCTGCCATTTCTTCTCTATTTTCTTGAAGTCGAAAACCATAGGATTCCCTAATATCTCACATAAAAGCTGTTTGACCCCTCAGGCTCCTCCCACCTGACATCAACATCATCCACCACGGACGTGACAGGGCCCTTCTTGCACAGCTCAACCATCCTCTCCACGAGGTATTTCCTGCCCTCAAAGACAGCCTCCACCTTCTCGTCCCCCGCGTTCCTCACCCAGCCCGCTATCCTCATGTGCCTCGCATGCCTGAATATGAATGCCCTGAAGCCGACGCCGTGGACCATCCCGGTTATCACTACATGAGCTCGCGCTTCCATATATCAATATTGTTGCCACCTTAATTATATGGACCCCGTGAGGACAGCTCTGGAGAAATCAGGGCTGGAAAAACTGAACCCTGTGCAGGAACTCGCCTTGGAATCAGGCTTGTTAAGCAACAGAAACATGGTTGTCGCCGCGCCTACGGCCTCGGGCAAGACGCTGATAGCAGAGATAGCGGCCCTTGATGCCATAAGCAAAGGCAAGAAGGTGGTTTATATTGTCCCTTTGAGGTCCCTTGCCTCCGAGAAGTATGAAGAATTCAAGGAAAAGTACGAGCCACTTGGAATCAAGACGGCAATATCCGTCGGTGACCTGGATTCCTCTGACCCGTGGCTCGGAAGATATGACATTATTATTACAACCTCAGAGAAGGCGGACTCTTTACTGCGCCACGGCATACCCTGGGCAGACTCCATAGGGCTTGTCATAGCGGATGAGATACATCTGCTGGACTCCCCTAACCGCGGCCCGACACTGGAGGTCGTGCTCACAAGGCTCAGGCAGACCTGCAGCCCACGTATACTCGCGCTGTCCGCAACAATAAGCAACCATGAGGAGCTTGCAAAATGGCTGGATGCTGTCCCAGTGAAATCCGACTACAGGCCTGTCAAGCTCTACATGGGCGTCTGCAATGGAGATAAGGTAGAATTCAATCCTAAGAAAACCCTTGAAGTGAAAAATGAAAATCCCATATTGGACATAGTAAACCAAACCCTGAAATTAAACAAGCAAATTCTCCTCTTTATCTCAACCAGGAAATCCGCGGAGTCGACGGCGGAGAAGATCGGCAAGTCCATATCCCTTAACCCGAAAGAGCTTTCCAGCCTGAACGGGCTCTCAGAAAAAATACTCCATTCCATTGACCACCCCACAAAGCAGTGCGAGAGGCTTGCCTCCTGCATCCGCTCTGGCGCCGCATTCCACCATGCGGGCCTTGCGAACAAGCAGAGGGGCCTGATAGAGAAGGCCTTCAGGGAGGGCGTGATAAAGGCCATCTGTGCCACGCCAACGCTTGCCGCGGGTATAAATCTTCCGGCGTTCAGGGTGGTGATACGCGACCTCAAGAGGTTTGATTCCTTCCGCGGGATGGATTACATACCCATCCTGGAAATACACCAGATGGCCGGCAGGGCAGGAAGGCCCAAGTATGACACCTCCGGGGAAGCCATACTCATGACAAAGACGCCCGCGGAGGCGAAGCGTGCATGGGAAATGTATATCCTTGGCCAGCCGGAGAGGATCTATTCCAAGCTGGGCGTTGAGCCAGTCCTGAGGACGCACGTGCTTTCGCTGATAGCCTCCGGCGTCACGCCGACAAAGAAAAGCCTGCTTGACTTCTTCTTCCGGACATTCTACGCCCACCAGTTCAAGGACCTGGGCCACATAGAGATGATGCTGGAGAGGGTGGTGGACATGCTGGAGGGCTTCAAGTTCATCATCACGTCCAAAGAAAAAACATCTTCCAATAATCCTTTCAGGCCCGCCTCCATGGAAAAAGACTACAGCCTGGCGCCGACAAGAATAGGAAAAAGGGTATCAGAATTGTACATAGACCCCATAACAGCCGATTACTTGATACAGCACCTTCACGGTGCGGAGAAGCCGGCGGCATTCGCAGTGCTGCAGATGATATCAAACACGCTTGAGATGCGGCCCCTCCTCTCCATGAAGAAGAACGATTTCCCGCTGGTGAATGAGCTGCTTATTGAGCACGAGAACAACCTGCTACAAAAACCCCCGAACCCGTGGGACATAGAATACGATGATTTCCTGAGGTCGATAAAGACAGCCCAGATGTTCAGCTCATGGGGAAATGAGGCAGGTGAGAACAAGATTCTTGAGGATTTCAATGTCACCCCCGGAGAGCTCAGGGCAAGGCTTGACAACGCCGACTGGCTGCTTTATGCCACTCAGGAGCTGGGCCTCCTGCTTGGCTACATGGATATCCTTAAAGAAGTCAGGAAAACCAGGATAAGGCTGCAATATGGCGTGAGGGAAGAATTGCTTCCATTGGTAAGGCTCAAGGGCATAGGCCGCGTGAGGGCGAGGATGATGTATGACTCAGGCCTGCGAAGCCTTCAGGACTTGAGAAGAATCCCTGAAGAATCCCTGTCAAGAGTTGTGGGGTATGCAGTGGCCAAGTCTGTCAAAGATCAGTTGGGCGAGAAAGGCTCGCAGAAAACTTTAAGTGAGGACGAAGGCTAAATGATTCTCACATGAAAATCAGGAACCTCACCACCGGGAAAATAATCGCAGAAGACGCTGACCTTGCTGACACATACTGGAAGCGCATCAAGGGCCTTATGTTCAGGCAGACAGGCAGCATGCTCTTCACCTTCAAGAAACCAGGCTTCTACGGCATCTGGATGCTGTTCATGAGGTTCCCGCTGTACATAATCTTCTTGGACTCGCAAATGAGGGTGATTGACATTGCGGAGAACGCCAGGCCGGTGAGCCTGAACCCAAAGACGTGGAGGACTTATTATCCTGAAAAACCTGCAAAATACATACTGGAAATACCAAACAACAGGAAACTTGACGGAATAAAGATAGATGACAGGGTGTCTATGAGTTAGGCCACTTTCTTCAGTTTAACCTTATCCGAATAGAGGGCTGCCTCCCTCGGGTCTATTATTAGCCTCTCCTCATTAGGTCTTCTGGCAGGCTCAGAGTAAGGCAGGATAAGCCCGGCCTCTGTCCTCTTGGACCTGAACGGCACAACATTTGAGCCTTGTATTGAATAAGGCAGGCCGCTCCCTGCCGCAGGCCTTGCGAGTCCCTGCGGACCCCTCACATCAAATTCAAGCTCTACTACCCTTGCCGGACTGAATGCGCTGAATATTGCTCTCCTGGTCGCTGCAATTCCTGTGTATTCAAATTCTGTAAGGGTTTCCAGAAGATCACGAGGAATGCCTGCCACTTGTATGCCTGTTTCCACCAGTCTTTGCACATTGTCAAAGGGCATGTCAATGATGTCGTAAAGCTGATCTCCTGCAAACCAGTAGGCCCAATTCAGGATGCTCCTATGCGGTTTCCTGTAAACCTTTACGTGGTACTGCTGTCCTCTGACATTTACGTCCCTTTCCTCAGCCTGTAGTTGGTCACCAAACTGTTGTACGTACCAGCACTCGTCCCTAACAAGCCACCTTCTGAACCTGTCGGGATCAACAAACTGGTTTTCATAGTCCCCCCTTGAGTACTTGTTTAGGGTTTGCTCCTGGGTTTTCCTTTCAAAGAACTGCAGATCAGTGTTAATCTGGTAGTTGTATATGGACATATTGTTGTCAAGCAAGTATCCTATGTGCTGCTGGATGATTTCAGGCGATGGCTCAGAACCTTTATCCGCTTTAATATAAACAGGCAATTCAGCTCCCTTATGTTCAATTGTGTAAAGCTTATCAATGTTAGTTATTCCATAAGACCACAGATCCCAGAAGTGTAATTTAGGAAATGTGTTGGTTATTAAAGCCTGAAGATTCTGCCGACCATATTCTTGGAGGTTTCTACCAAGAAGCGTTTCCAATACATAAGCCCCTCCGGCTTTTCTGCCTGTTTCCTGCGCAGCCTGCCTAAGCCCCTGTGCGTAATCGGTTATCCCACGTCCAATCTCACGAACCCCCCAGTATACGGGCATCTTCCAGACATTGCCAAGCTGGTCAAATGCAACAAATTGGGGATTCACGTATTGGGAAACCTTGGATTTGTGCGCCATATTCCCACCTACAGCGGATAAAGCTCCCTCTTTGACATCCTATCGATTATCTCAAGCCTTTTATATCCATTCTCCAAGCGCATCTTGCTGATGTCGAATGTCTTGCCTTCCATGTCAGTCCTCCAGCGCGTACGCCTGCGCATAGGCTGGCAGTGGCTTTTCCGATACCCCCAGCAGCCTCTCCATCCCTACATCAAATGCACCCGAGAGCCCTTCCGAGGCTTTCTCAAGCAGACTGTCTATGAAGCCCTTCTCCTCATCTACGTCAAAGTACCTTGAAACCCTTCTCCTGAAATCATCCCTCTTGCCCCTGAGGTAGTGGGTTGTCACGGCAGACGCGTACTGGAATGCATTGGCCGTTGTAGGCGACCTGTAAAGGTTTTCTCTCATCCTGTAGAGCATCCTAGCCTCAAGCCTCGCATGGTCCTCTTCTGTCCTGGGCCTCCCGGCGTATTCCACCTCAAGCTCGTGCCCAAGTATGTACCTCTGGAACCCCTTCGCGACCCTCCTAAGGAAACCCTTATTTTTCTTGCCCACCTTTGCAATTGCATCATCAAAAGCAGGTATGGTTATCCTGTTCTCATCAAAGTAAGTCATGCCCAGTGCATTATCCTCAACCCTGCTGCCAGGCACTTCTACTATCTCCGGAATCCCCATACCAACAGCCTTCTTGTTTTTCATATTTGTCACCTATCAATAGTTATTTTTAACCTTTATAAGCCTTTACCTCGCGGCAGCGTATTCCTCCTTCCTTGGGTCCTCGCCATTCAGGGCCTGCCTGGCAAGCCTGTAGCTTCCCCTGGCACTCTGCATCCCGTAATTCTTCAGCGCCCTTGGCACGCCAAGCCTGTCAAACCTGTCCAGCCCTTCACCCATCAGGCGGTCGCCAAGGCCTTGGAGGTAGTTTTGCAGTTTCATATATGTCACTATATAATAGTTACATCATGTAGTATTTAAAGCTTTCTGTGCTCTGCTTTATGCTGTTTTCCATAGGAAATATGTGTCACCTTATGCTGGTGAAATGCCCCACTTATATATAAAGCCGTATGGTATCATGGTGCAAGTTTATATCTCCACAGGAAAATAAAGTCGCATGGCACTGGATAAGCTTGTCCTGATGGCCCTGGAAGCCATGGACTCTTGGGAATACCCAAAGATGGGAATCAGGCAGGACCCCTGGAACGTCTTCATAGGCAGCGGGAATGCTTACAATACGGGCTGCCTTTTCTCAAGGAAGCTGGGAGGGATAGCACTGGATACTAGTACATACATACAATTCCTCTCAGGCCATGGAAAAGGTGATTTCAACAGCATAAATCTCATATCCGCCTCCGGAGGCAAAGATGCCGTGGACGTGGCTAAATTCCTGAAGGAGAAGGATTTTGGTTTTAACCTTATAACAGTAAACAGTGAGGCCCCTGCCAGGGAATTAGCCACAGGGGAGACCTTTGTAATCCCCGCCTTCAGCGAGCCCCCCACCTCCAACGTGAGCACGTACGGGTCCATGCTGCACTGGCTCTTCAGGGAGGACGCAAGAAGCATAAAGGAAGCCATATTGCGACTGGAGATTCCTGACCTGAGGCGCCATAAGAACATAATATTCCTCTCCAGCGACTCCCACGCCCCTGTAGCCAGGATGGCTGCCACCAAGGTGATGGAGAGCCTGGAAGGCGTTTCCGCCAGCGGCGACGGCTTCACCCACGGCATGCACCGCGGCTTCCTGATGCAACCGAGGGAGAGGCTGGTCTTTTCAATAAACCTTGGCATGCCTTTTGAGGGGGAGGAGACCTATAGGCTGCAGGAAAGCAGCTATCTGGGAGCCCTGTTTTCCGCCTATTACATCATAGGCAAAAACCAGACCCCCCGGGACCTGGAGAACATAGAGGCCCGTTACAGGAAGCAGTCCCAGGCGCTGGGGTGGAAGTTCAATAGGATAGTGTAAAGATATTTAAACATCTGTTCATAAAATTAAACATATGTTCAATAAATTAGCGCTACTTAGGCTGTTCCTCGAGCAGCCATCCCGGGAGTTCAGCGTGAGGGAGGCATCAAGGGCAGTCCGGATAGCGCCGGCGACCGCAAGCAAGAAGCTGAAGGAGTACACTAAAAAAGGAATCCTCAAAGAAAGAAAGGAGAGGGTGCTTAAACTGTACAAAGCAGACGTGGAAAGCTGTTCCTATACAGACCTGAAAATCTATTACAACATGAGGAAGATAAGGGAATCCGGGCTTCTTGAAGCAATAAACAGGTTCTACCTGAAGCCCGCTGTGGTGCTGTTCGGCTCCGCCTCGTCAGGTATGGACACAGAGACGAGCGACTTTGACCTTGTGGTGATTTCCGAGAAGACCGCGGAATTCCCTGGACTTAAGGCTTTTGAGAAGAAAATCAACAGGCGACTGCAGCTTTTTGCAGTGAAGGACATAAGGGAAGTGAAGAACGAGCACCTAATCAACAACATCCTGAACGGCATAGTCCTGCAAGGGAGGATAAGATGGACATAGACGAATGCTTCAGGAAAGGCCTTATAAAGAGGGCAAGGCCTGATGAGGAGCTTGTGAAGTCCTTGGTGGAGATGGCTGGCATAAAGGAGACCGCAGTGAATACGGCAAGCGTCAATGAGTTAAACATCTCCGCCTACGTCTCCCTGGCCTATGACGCACTGCGCGAAGTCCTTGAGGCCATATGCATTTCAAAAGGCTACAAGGTACTTTCGCACATCTGCATAGGTGAGCTGCTCAAAAGGGAACTGGAGGATTCCTATGCCGAATTCGACAGGCTGCGCTACATAAGGAACGGCATAAACTATTACGGCGTGAAGGTGGAATTCGGGCAGGGCAGGGAGATTATCACCAAGATATTCCAGATGAAAAAGGCCCTGGGCGAAAGATACCTGGGCAAATTTATGTAATATTCTAACTTTATAGTAGTGAATAAATAAAGCTTTATAAATACCCGGCACATCTATTGGTATGGACCCTGGTGTTACTTTATACTATACAGAGGAGATCTGGGGGGAGATATACGACAGGGCCAAGAGGCTGGGGAAAGTGAAAGAAGTGGACAAGACAGCCCAGATGGGCTATGATTACGAGTATGCCCTTCTTAACCCAAGGGACAGGTATGGCAGGTATCGCGTTTCAACGGAAGGCGAGCCGTACAAGTACAAGGCTGGTGAGCTGAGGCAGGCCATAGGGCAGCAAGAGGATGAGGGGAGCCCTGGAAAATCCTTTGCAGGGTACGCCTTTGTATTTGAAAGGCTCCTACCGCGGCCCGATTTCGCTGATTATGTTGGTTTGCATGAATGGCTGGAGGCAGAGCATGTCCATAAAAACAAGGCCGACAGGATA
>JACQIG010000059.1 GCA_016198605.1 Candidatus Aenigmatarchaeota archaeon
CTGCCATACCGTGTCCTGGGGGTATTCGCTCCTCAGGAGGCCGCGTATCTGGACCTTTGCCTGCCCGGTCTTGTCGGCGTACTGCCCGGCGATCTTCACCCTCACGAAGAAATACGTGAACAGGTCCACGTCCTTGTGGAGCCACCAGGTCACGGAAAACTTGTCCCCCTTCTCGGTCTTGCCCCAATTATAGCTCGTTTCCTGGATGTCGCTGTCCACCACGTGGAATATGTCCTTCATCAGCTGGTAGGTCTTCTCGTAGAGCCCGATCACGTTCTGCCCGACGAAGCTCATATCCACGTTCCCCGGCTCCTCCTCGAAGCAGTTGTCCTCCAGCACCAGCTTTGTCCTTGCGAATACCATACGGCCTCCTAATTATATTGTGCAGAGCGCTCTTAAATCCTACATGATATTTGCCAGTAAGCTTTATAAATTTATCACTCATGGAGAGTGACAAATATCGCCTCAAGGGCCATTTAAGCCTTCCCTGCAAAATATAGCCATGGCCTTCGGACTCGCGGGCATAGCACTAGGCATCCTGCTTGCCCTGCTTGGCATATTCCTTGTTGTCTTCTTCCCCATGAGCGCAGCCCACCAGACTGAGCACTTCAGCAAGGTGGGCATAGTGACCGGGATTGTGCTCCTTGTGATAGGGGGGCTCCTCATATTCATCTAATGCAGCGTCCAATGCAGGAAGTCCCGATAACCAGCTGGAACCATGCACTGAAAGGGTTCATTTCAGGAAGCCTTGTAGCGCTAGGCGTGGTTAGCCCAATCCACATAGCCTTCCAGGCCGCGCTGGCAGCCCTGGGCATAATAATCTTCGCCGATTCCTGCCTGCGCTTTGGGGAGCTGCACATACTGACAGTGGTGGCAGGCTTCATTTCAGGGGCCCTGATATCCACCCTGTCCCACCTTGCCGGCTATTCAGTATACTACCTCTTTCTCATAGTTGCCGCGGCGGCAGTCCTCTACATTCTCATGCCAAGAAAGAGGGCATGGTTGATTGATTGGCTTTGAGTCCTGGAATGAGGCTGGACTTTATACCTCGCCAGGCCAAGAAAAGGTCCGGCTTGAACCAATTGGATAAGGCCGGCATGCACGGGAAGGAGAGCGGGTTTATAAGCGCCCCCGGACAAATATATTATTATGTGCTGGAAGGCCAGCGGGCTGCTGTCAATGAAGAAGGACAAGAACCTTGGCAAATCAGTCCTTTACCTGCTCACAGGCTCAATACTTTTCGCGATAGGCATCGCCATAATGCTTTCCAGGGTGCTGCCAAGCGTATTAGGCAGGATGGTGCCCGAGACAATACCAGGCCTGGCCGCCCTGGGGACTGGCGCGGGCGGCATTGCCGTGTTCTTCCTGCTCTTCATAGGAGGCCTGTTCTATGGCTGGCTTGCAAAGCTGACGTTCACCACCCTCGGAGGGAAGGGGAACTACTTTGAGGGCCTCACCACCATCGCAGTACCACTGAAGCTCCTTTCAATAGGCTTCATAATCTCGGCAATATTCAGCTATGTGCCAATTGTCGGGAGCGTCGTGGCCTTCATAGCGCTTGCCATATCAGGAGTCCTGGCCTACTCAATGATGCTCAGGGCCGCAAAGGAGCTGTTCGCCACGGACATGATAACAGCCTTCGTTGGCGTCACCGTGCTGATGACCATAACAATCCTCGCCTTCTACGGCGCCTTCGTCTTCGGCCTTGCCGGCCTGTCCTCCTTCCTGCCGGGCAGCATGATGCTGCCGCAGGGCGGCTAGAAAACCTGCCCTTCTTTTGCCAAAAAACCTAATGGATATTTCAATGGTATTGCGGCCTCTATAGACTGTGTGGTTCTGGATAGGCAGCAAGCAAAATGTGGCAGAATATTTTACAATCAACTCTGGCTCTACGGCGTTATGCTCGCGCTCCCTGAGGACTGCCCGGGCCCGGCATGCCCCTCAGGGTCTATCGGCACCGTGGTGCAGGTCCAGCCGTCCCCGGAGGCCAGTTCCTGGTTGGCCATGGTGGAGTAGTCAGGCGTTGCCTGGGCGTGCCTCTTTATCTCCTCCACTGAGAGAGCCCTCCTCCAGATTATTATTTCGTCCAGAGTTGCATCAATACCTTCCAGCAGCGTCGTCCCGCTGGTGTACGTTGTCCCTATGTACAGGTTTTCCGCGTTGCTGAATCCCGCTACGGTAAAGTAGGCGTTGCCTGCAGGCGATACGTCAACGCCGTCTATGTATAGGCGCACTGTACCTACTGAGGCATCCCACACCGCGGCGAAATGGTGGAAGGTGCTGTCATCATCTATTGTTGCAATGGAGCCGATGTCGGCGCGCGTTGAGCCATCGCCTAACACCAGTACCAGCGTTCTGGGGGAGCCTGCCCCAAACCCGTTAAGCTTCAGCCAGTATCCAGGCCCTGTGGAGACAGTGCCTTTCTTGTCTATAAGGGTATAATTGGAGGTGAAGGCCGGGTATAATTCAGCCCTTATCCAGCCCTCCAAAGTGAAGCTGTCGCTGGGCCCGAAGTCAAGTGCGCTGTTGTCCAGCACCCTTATCGTGTTGTTTGTGTTGGGACTCCTGGTGAAATCATATGCCTTGCCCACCTTGCCGTTTGTGAGCACGGGCGCCGTACCGAAACCTATCCCCTGGCCGCCCGGTGGGCTTCCAAGCTGTGCCGTCAGGCCATTCCCCGAAATATCCGTTATGTGCCCTGTCCCGTTAGCCTCGTCCATCGGCAGGTTCAGCGCCATCACAGGCGTTGAGCCGCAGGAGCCCCCGGAGCATGACCAGGCGTAATGCGTGTTTATGGCTGATGTGTCCGTGCAGTCCAGGTCTGCTTTGCTTCCTGCAGCGCAGGTGAGGTTGTTCCCCGAGGACTTGGACAGGCTTGAGGGGAGGGAAGGAGCAGTGATGTTCGGAGTGTTGTTGCCGTTTATTACGGAGAATGTGAACTGGCTCAGGGACTGGCTGGCGTTCACGTTGCCGGCGGCATCGGTGGCGTTGCAGTACCAGCCGTAGGAGCCGTAGTTTAGCGTAGGATATGCTAGAGTAGTGAACGTAGTCGTATTTGCCGTCCCAGCGGCTGGCCTTGATTCTCTGAGGGCAGTGCCCCCGCTGATGTTGTCATAGGCCGACATGCTGGCAAGGTTCACGTCATCCGTAGCCGAGCACTGGAATGCCACGGAACAGCCCGTCAGGGTTGAGCCGCTGGCAGGGTTGAGCATTATCACCGACAGCGGCGGGGTCGTGTCGGCCGTTACAATAATGGAGCGCGGGAGTGATGTCTTGTTCTGGGGGGCTGTTGCATTGTCTTTTACCAGGCAGCCCCAGTTGAATGCCCCCAGAGGATTGATTGTCAGCGGTATGATCGCTGTTTCAACAGGGTTGTGCGGGGGTCCGGGGTATCCCTGGGAGCCTATTACAGTATAGCTCCCTCCCCAATCGCCTAGAATGGATATGTTTGTCACGCCGCCGCCAGTGTCACTGCCTGTGCAATTGAAGCTTACTGTGCTGCCTGAAGCAAAGCTTGCGCCATCCGGCGGATAATTAAGCGCAACGGCAGGCAGCGTGTCGCCTGCGGGCTGGAGGTTTGTGATAAAGCTTACGCCGTTGGTGCCGCCGCCAGGCCCCCTCACCCTGACCTCCACGTTGGCCTGATTCGAATAGGACTGTATGACGAGAGAGGCAGACTGGCCGGGCAGTATGGTTTGTGTGGTAGTGAAGATTCCCTGGTCGCCGTTGACGCTCACGAATATCTCATCCGAGCTTATGGGCTGGTTGCCTATGTTGGATATCACCACGGTGTTGCCGAAGGAGTCCTGCACCTGTATGACCTTTGAGGTGAGGCCCGTATTATAGGCTGATATGTACGTATAGGCTGCTCCGGCCATGGCTATTGTAACAAGCAGCAGTATTATTATTGCAATGATGGGTGTGATGCCCTTCATCCGTCCACAATAATATCTTACTATTAAAGGCGTTATATAGGTCCCCTCAGCCTCACAACTACGGAGCCAATGTCCATCGCATCCTGCTTCCCGCTGCCCATGTCCTTCAGGACGAATTTCTTTTCCTTCAGCTCCCTTTCGCCAACGAACAGGGCGTAGGGAATGCCCTTCCTGTTCACGTATTCCAGCTGGCTCCGCATGGGCCTTCCCATGGAATCCGCCTGCACGTTAATCCCCTTTTCCCTCAAGAGGCCCGCTATTCTTGTTGCATGACCCCTTGCATTGTCGTCCACGGCCACGACAAACAATTGGGTCAGAGTCTGCGGCAGCTTGAACATGCCTTCCGCCTCCATTATCTCAAAAAGCCTCTCCACGCCGAGGGATATGCCCACCGCCGGCAGGTTCCTGCCTCCATAGAGCCCGACAAGCCTGTCATACCTGCCCCCGCCTGCCACTGACCCGACATCCTGCCTCGTCTTCGCTGCAACCTCAAAGATGGGCCCTGTATAATAATCCAAACCCCTGACCAAAGAGAAATCTATCGTGATCTTGTCTGCTATCCCATATGCCTTGGCCTTTTCCAATATCTTTTCCAACTCTGCTATGCCTTCCTGGGCAATGCGTATCCCCTTCAGCTTTTCTTTTTCCCTTTCCAGCACATCCCCCGGCTTGCCATTTACCTTAATCATCTTCAGCAGCGCTCCTATTGCAGCCTTCCCAATGCCCTTGGCCTCCAATTCCTCCAGGACGCCCTTCTCCCCGATCTTCTCCAGCTTGTCAAGGCTCCTGAAGACGTCAAATGCCTCCTCCTTTTCCACCCTGGCGAATTCGACCAGCCCGTTCAGTATCTTCCTGCTGTTCAGCCTCACGGCAAAATCCCTGAACCCCAATTCCTTCAAAGCAGCGACAGCCGCGGCTATGCATTCCGCATCCGCCTCCATTGAAGGGGAGCCCACTATGTCCGCGTCGGCCTGCCAGAACTCGCGATACCTCCCGGGGCCCGGCCTGTCGTACCTCCACACCCTCCCTATCTGGTAGCGCCTGAACGGAAGAATTAGCTGGGGATTATTCGCCACGACCCTTGCTAATGGAACGGTTAAATCAAACCTCAGGCCTAATCCTCTCTCAGACTTGTCCTTGAAGTAATAGATTTCACCCCTTATCTCCTGCCCGCCCACGCCCTTCCGGGAGAGCAGCTCCCACGACTCAAAGGCGGGGGTCTCCAGCGGGTCAAACCCGAACCTCTCAAAGACAGACCTTACCCTGTCCAGGAGCCACTGCCTCCTCGCCATTGTTTCAGGCAGGAAATCCCTTGTGCCTCGCGGAGTCTGGATCATCTTCATCTCTCCTTTATCTTTTCATTTCCAATTATATATTCCATTTCCGTCAAGCAGGCCAATAAACCCGTATAGTATTTTCCTTATGCCTTCCGCATCAGCCTCCTCAAGGCTATTATTATAAACAAGCCTGTCCAGCTCACCCTCAATCTCATCCTCCATTATTCTCAGCTTAACCAGATCGTACTGGTTCATCATATTACCTCCCTTGGCTCCTTGCGGGGCCTATCCCTATTTAAATCACCAGGGCCCGGAACGGGCTTTTCACCCGCATCAAAGGATCCACAGTCCTTCGTGCTGCTAATTGCACCACCCGGGCCACAAACCAAGAAAATGATATCCTTTCTTATATCAAAAACAATTTCCACTTCAGAGCCTGCGCTAAGCCTGAAATTCTTCCTTATCCCGCTCGGGATTGATATTCTCCCCTTAGAATCGATTTTAAGTTTTCTGGAGGCCAGCCTGACAGGAACCACTCTTCTATTCCCCGTGAACTAACCTCCCAGTCATATTCATCAATGAAGTTGTTCCTTTCAGAATATTTAAGCCTTTGGTGGGACAAAATCGCTGCACGGATAAGCTGGGGGCATAAGAACCTTCCGATACGCTTTTATTCCAGAATGCCAATTCTTACACATGAAAGTCATAGGCCTTGACCTGGCGGGGAAGGACAAGAACCCTACGGGCTTCTGCGTCCTGACAAAGGAAGGCACCAAGGCCAAGCTCCTGCATTCAGACAACGAGATACTCTACGAGATAGAGAAGGTCAAGCCGGACATAATCTGCATTGACGCCCCGCTGTCATTCCCGGAGGAAGGGCACTTCAGGGACGGCGATGTGCAGTTGAGGAAGCTGGGCTACAACCCACTTTCACCCACTTTTCCGGGCATGCAGCCCCTTGTCAGGAGGGCCATGATGCTTGTGAACGTCCTCAGGAAGAAATACCACGTGGTTGAGGTCTTCCCCCATGCCACAGAGAGCATACTCGGCGTGGAAAGGAACAAGACAGCTGACAAGGACAGGTATGACGCGCTCCTTTGCGCGCTGACAGGGAAATATTACCTTGAGGGCAAATTCAGGGAAGTGGGGAAAGAGAAGATAATACTGCCGCAGGTTTGAGCTAGTTCTGATCACACCCCCTCGATTACGCAGCATAAGCTTAAATTTGTGACTACGAATAAGAGCGTGGTGAATATGAAAATAAGATATTGGGGCGTGAGGGGGAGCGTACCTTCTCCTAGCACAGAAGTAAGGGGATTCTATACCCAAAAGTATGGAGGCAATACAAGCTGTGTCGAGGTAATGCTGCCCGGGCATGAAATAATACTTGATGCAGGCACTGGCATAAAACCTCTGGGCAATGAGCTCATGAAAAGAGGTTTTGCTCCTGGCGAGGACAAGAAAGGCCATGGGGAACTGTATGTTCTATTGAGCCATACACACTGGGATCACATTCAAGGATTTCCATTTTTCGTGCCCGCTTACATAGAAGGAAATAAGATTCACGTCTATGCGCAGCAGAAAGATGTAGAAGAAATGAAGAGGCAGATGCCTACAACGCGGCAGGCGATGGCACACCAGCAGCAATTCCCCTATTTCCCTGTGCCCCTTGAAGGTTTGAGGGCCACACTTGACTTTACAGATGTAATACCTGGAAATACAATAAAACTTGATGGCGTAACAATATCCACGGCGGAAGTAAACCATCCGAACGGCTGCATCGCTTACAGGATTGAATACGGGGGAAAATCACTGGCTTATGCAACGGACAACCAGCCTACTGCAGTAGCAAATACTCCTAATTACAGATCAAATATCATTAAGGTTGCAAACCAAGCAGATATACTAATCCATGATGGCCAATACACACCTGAGGAATACGATAATGGCAAAGAGCATTGGGGCCACTCCACTTATGAGCATGCGGTACAGAATGCGGTTATCGCCAATGCAAGAAAACTTGTTTTATTCCACCACGAGCCTGAATATGATGACAGGAAACTCGATGGGCTGGCAAACAGGGCGCATGACTATCTGGCCAGCTACATCCCAATGCACAGAAAAGACCTTAACTCAATAGACCTTCTTATAGCAAGAGAAGGGACGGAAGACAGCCTATAGACAAGCCGTCCTATTCAAAAAGCCCTTTCACGAACTTCCCCGGTTCAAACCTCTCTATGTCTTCGTATCCCTGGCCCATTCCTAAAAACAATATCGGCTTCTTTATCGCGTAGCACACGGAAAAGATAGCCCCGCCCTTCTTGTTGACGTCCACCTTGGTGAGCACCACCGCGTCCACGCCTACTGCCTCGTTGAATTTCTTGGCCTGTTCAACAGCGTCATTGCCGGTCAGGCTGTCCACTACCAGGACTTTAATATCGGGCTTATTCACCCTTATCACCTTCTTCAGCTCATCAAGCAGGTTGGCGTCCACATGCGTCCTCCCCGCAGTGTCCGCCAGGACAACATCGTTGCGCCTGCTCTCCGCTGACTTTATCGCGTCAAATATCACCGCAGCCGAGTCAGCGCCGTAGTCGTGCTTCACAACCCGCACGCCCACTTTTTCCCCGTGATGCTCCAGCTGCTCTATGCTCGCCGCCCTGAAGGTGTCCCCCGCTGCGAGCACCGGGGAGAACCCCTTGTGCTTCAGGTAGCTAGCTATCTTCGCAATTGTCGTGGTCTTCCCTGACCCGTTGAAGCCAAGGAAAACCATCGTAAGGGGCTTTCCCTGTTTCCTCTTATCTCTTATCATATCTTCAAGATTTAACTTGCCCTGGTCCAGGACGGCAAGCAGGCTGTTCTCCAGCGCGCTCCTGATTGCCTCTTCCGCCTTGAACCTCCTGACAGACTGGGAGGCCAGTTCCTCCTTGAGCCTCTTCCGCAGGAAGTCGGCCACTTCCAACGCTATGTTTGCCTCCAGCAGGCCTGTTTCACTCTCATTGAAGAAACTGTCAACATCCTTTTCGGACAACTGCTTCTCTGTCACCCTTGATATGATGCCCTTTTTTTCTTTGGGCTTCTCCACCGGCCCTTCTTCTATCTCCTTGTGCAGCTCTTCCAGGACAGGGGGCGGCTCGCGATGCCGTTCCCCCACCTCGGCCTCCATTATCTCCTCGTCTGCCTTGGCCTCCGCCTCTTCCAGGGCTTCCTTCTCCTCCTTCTCTTCGGCCTTCTGGGTGAGCTTCTTCAGGCCTTCAGAAAGCTTCCTCTTGAGCGAATCAAACATACAATACCCATTTATTCCTTACCGTATTAAGCTTTATGGATTATGGATGCGGCAACATTCGCGAAGGAGGACAGGAAGTACAGCGCCTTGTGGCAGAACGGCTACATGGACGCCAACTGGGGGAGGATGGCAAGGAAGGCATTAATTACGATGCACAACGCCAGCGGGAAGTCAATAGTGGATTTCGGATTCGGCAGGGGAAGCGCCATGGACTATTTTGAGGGCCACGGCTTCCATCCGCAGGGCGTTGACATAAGCGCGTATGCAGTGGAACAGCAGAGGAAGAAGGGCAGGGAGGCATACCAGGCAAGCCTTGACAACCTGCACATGTTTCCGGAGCACCGGTTCAATGCTGGTTTCTGCAATGACGTGATGGAGCACATACCTGAAGAGAATGTGGCCCCTTCTTTGGATGAGATGGCGCGCGTCTGCTCAGAATACCTGTTCATTAGCGTATGCCCCACGCCATCGCACCACCTCTCCCTTGAAGGGGAGAACCTCCATCTCACTGTCAGGCCAGTGGAATGGTGGGAGCAGGCCTTCAGCCAATATGGCGATGTGGAGAGGCTCAAATTCTGGCTGAGCAGGTCTGCCAGGTATGTGGTCTACCTGCGCGGCCGGCCGGGCAGTGCCCACAAATATTATTCCTGATCTCCATTTGCCAACGCGGGTTAAAGCTTTTAAAACCAATGCCCTTACATTGCTTATGAAAAGATTTTACCAGGCCATTTCATTTGATACCAATTTAATACAAGAGGAAATCAAGTCCAAAAAAGCCGATCCCGCACACCTATGTTCACTAAGCCACCAGTATCTTGATAGACTAAGAGATGAAGGTTTTGAAGTCCTGGTCCAGGGAGACAAATTCATTTCGGGTTTTCCTCCTACCATTATATTAGGGAGTGACATGGGAGTAATCAAGCTAAAGGCATATAAAATTGCGGAAGAATTAGGCCTGGACAAATATACAGGAAACGGGCCCTGGTATGCACCCCTTCATAGAGAATAGAGTTTGGCTTTCTCTTCAATTTAAGCTCTCCATAACCCCATTGAGTTTATATGCCTTTGAGGGGTTACTTTATAATTCATAAAGAGACTATATAGTAGCAATGGAGGCCAGATGAAGCTGCAGGACATAGCGCCGCACAGGATAAGCCGGATGTCGGAGAAGGGCTACATGGACCCGCATTACATAGAGCTGCCCAGGATAATCCTTGTGGGCAACAGGGTGGCAAAGAGGATAGTGAAGGTGTGCGAGGACCTGAACATACAGGGGAAGGTGCTTGTCCTGACAGGGCCAACCACGCACAAGATTGCCGGCAGGAGGATAAGAGAGAGGCTGGAGAGCAGGTTTGAGACCTCCCTGGACATAGTGAACCTTGCCAGCCGCGCCGAGGTGGAAAGGATCTCCCGGGCGCACGGGGGCATCTCCGCGATAGTAAGCGTGGGTGGCGGCAAGGTCATAGACGTGGGCAAATGCATAGCCTTCACCAGAAACATACCTTTCATCTCAATACCAACAGCGCCTTCCCACGACGGCGTGGCATCGGAAAGGGTGAGCCTGACAGACGGCAGCGCCAAATACTCTGAAAGGGCGCGGCCCCCGATGGCAATAATAGCCGACCTCAAGCTGATAAGGAACGCGCCTTACAGGCTCATAGCCTCCGGGTGCGCCGACGTGATATCAAACTACTCCTCAGTCTACGACTGGAAGCTTGCCAGGGAAAGGGGCGAGTACTATTCAAAGTACGCGGCGCACCTCTCCAAGCTCGCGGCCGACATAGTGATAAAATCCGCGGAGCTCATAAGGAAGAGGAAGGAGAGGGGCATAAGGAACCTCATAGACGCCGTCATATCCTCAGGCATCTCCATGTCCATGGTCCAGTCCTCAAGGCCCGCCTCAGGCAGCGAGCACCTGTTCTCACACGCGCTTGACGTGCTGGGCTCCAGGGCATTGCACGGGGAACAGTGCGGCGTAGGCACCATAATCACGTCTTACCTCCAGGGGCAGGACTGGATAATGGTCAGGAACACCCTCAAGTCAATAGGCGCGCCCACAGGCGCCTCAGAGCTCGGGATAAGCAAGGAAACCGCGGTGAAGGCGCTGGTGAACGCCAGGAAGGTGAAGGACAGGTATACCATCCTGAGCGAGAAGCCGCTTGACTGGAAGGCCGCGCAGGACGTGTGCAGGCGGGTCGGGGTCGTCTGATGTCCTGGCACCAGTTTTTAAGCCTAATGCACAAATCCACTCCATGGCAAAATGTGTTGCCAATAAACGGCTGGGAGACGGATCGAGCCTGAAGATAATAGAATGGGAAAGCGATGTCCTTGAGAATGGAAGGAACTACCGGAGGCTCGAGCTGGAAGACCGCAGCATAACCCTTGGCTTTCCCCCTGATTACACCAGATACAATGATGCTGAATTATGGGACTATTATGGCGCCATAATGTCCTACAGGCAGATGCTGAACCTCATTCTCGCGAAGGGGGATACCGGCCCTAGCGGAACGCCGCCCTCCCATCAGCCTTATAAATGACAAAACCAATCCCATTGCATGATGGGAATAATAAGGCTGCTTGTTTCTGCCGAAAAGAGGTCCCAAGCCTTTAAGAAGCCGATCAACACCAGGCACATCAGGGCATTAAACAATTCCCATAGGTAGAAGCTTCCGGATTACATGTTGCAATGGCCTGCATATTCCCTTGATAGCCAAACTGAACAATCCCATATATCGGTAAAAACTACCAGATTACTTTTGAGACCCTTTCACCGCCCTGACTATGCTCCCGAACACCTCAGTGTTGTTCTCCGCTATGGTCCCTGTCACTATTATGTCAGCGCCGCTCGCTACCTTCTCCCTTGCCGTCTGGGGGTCCCTGATGCCGCCGCCCACTATCACGAAGACGTCCCCAACTGCATGCTTTACGGCCTTGACCATCTCGTCAGGGACAGGGTGCGCCGCGCCAGACCCGCCTTCAAGGTAGACAAACCTCATGCCGAAGTACTTGGCCGCGAGGGAATAGGCCACAGCGAACTCGGGCTTCTCCCGGGGTATTGGCTTCACATCACCAGTCCACCCTGCGGATGTGGCAGAGCCGGAATCAACTATAAGGTATGCCATTGGCAGCGGCTCTATTCCGTACTGCCTGACCATGATTGCCCCCTTGGCCTGCTCCTCCACTATGTACTGGGGCGACCTGGAATTGAAAAGCGACATGAAGAAGATTGCGTCCGCGCCTGGCGCCACGCCGGAGTGTGAGGACGGGAAGAGTATGACGGGTATCTTGCACGATTTCTTTATGCACTTCACGGCCTCGTGCAGCCCCAGGACGTGCGCAGGGTTTGACCCGCCGACCATTATGCCATCAGAGCCCAGCCTCTCAGCCATTGCGGCCAGCTCGCCGGACTTCTCCGGGCTCTGCCTGTCAGGGTCTATCAGGGTGAAGTGCAGCACCCCGCCTGCGCGCTTTTCCCTTATGTATTCCATCACGTTCATAACGCCACATATGGTATTGTGCGTCTGTTTTAAATAGAGCGAATAACAATGGAATTGCCAAGTAGGTTATAAATACCCTGGAGCATAATTGTAATAAGGTGTTATATAAAGTCCGACTTGTATAAGTTGGATAAAGTCGGCAGGTGAACTGATGCCAGAAGGCATATCCGAGGCTGAATTTACCAAAACCATAAGGAAGTTTGACGACTTCTTCAGGGAGATGTCCAAGGTGATTGTGGGGCAGGATGACGTATTGAAGCAGATATTGGCATCCATGATGTGCGGGGGGAACGCCCTGCTGGAGAGCTATCCGGGCCTTGGTAAGACCCTTATGGTGAGGACGATAGCGGCGATACTTGACCTGAAGTTCGCCAGGGTGCAGAACACGCCTGACCTGCTGCCTTCCGACATAATAGGGACCTACATAATCGAGGAGCAGGCCGGGAAGAAGGTGTTCAAGTTCCAGCCCGGCCCGATATTCGCCAACATAATACTTGCGGACGAGATAAACAGGGCCACGCCCAAGACGCAGTCCGCCCTGCTGGAGGCGATGCAGGAGAGGCAGATCACGGTGGGGACGGAGACATTCAGGCTTGACCTGCCGTTCTATGTGCTTGCAACGCAGAACCCGATTGACCAGGAGGGCACCTACCCATTGCCCGAGGCCCAGATAGACAGGTTCCTCTTCAAGATAATGCTTACATACCCTTCCAACGACCAGGAGATGGAGATCGTTGAGAGGTACGCGAGCAGCTCGGACATAGGGGAGCTGAAGAAGGTGATGGACAGGACGGACATGATGAGGCTGCAGGAGCTGACAAGGATGGTCCCGATATCCAACGACCTGAAGAACTATACCGTGCAGGTGGTCACGAAGACGAGGCAGTCAAAGAACATAGAATACGGCGCCTCCCCTAGAGCCTCAATAGGGCTGATACTGGCCTCAAAGGCCAACGCGCTACTCAACAAGCGCAATTACGTGACCAAGAAGGACATACAGGAGATGGCTTTCCCCGTCCTCCGCCACAGGATAGTCCTTAGCTTCAAGGCCGAGAAGGAAGGCATAAAGCCCGACGACGCGATAAAGGAATTGCTTTAAAGCTTCAGGCGAAATTTCTGCGTTATTTAAAACTTAGTGCATTTCTATTTATGAGGCGGCATGGCACAATACAAGGCCAATATAGCTGACGTAACATTTTCCAAAGGCACTGATGAGGAGATAGAAAGGGAGGTATACCATATCAACAGCTACCTTAAAGCCCAAGACATCGGTGCGGAATGCAGAAAAACAGGCAAGTATACGCTTAGCATCTTCAGCAATGGGAAGGGCATTACTGGCCCGCAAATAGGCGGCCTCGCTGCAGAAGTCAACAGCACGCTTCTTGTAACCATGAATGGCGCGGTTGCACATTTCACATACCATAAAATAGAGGGGGAGCCAGCGCATGGCCAGGCTGAAAGCCCGCCAGCCTTTGAAAGCATGGAAGCAGGGCTCATGGAGGCCTTCTATCAAACAGAAGTACCGCATGCTGCCAGGGTGATAGAAGAGCTGGATGCCGGCATAGCCTCGGTGATGCATGATTATAGAATAAAGCAGGAGGAAGTGTACAGGCGTGTGGCAGAGGGGGCTCTTGAGCTGGAGAAGATGCCTGGCTACAAGGCCGCCGCGGCCAGGCGCGAAAAGGCTCTGGAGCTAAAAGGAAGGGCAGCCTGCGATGCTGACATAGCAGGATTCCTCAGGATGGAAGATGTTGAATCCTCAATACGCGGCATTGATCTTCTCGGGGCCGAACATGAGAAGAGCAGGGATATTGCGTCCGCCCTGGCGAAGCCGCGTCAGGTGCGGTGCCTCCTCACGCAAAGCACGGAAGAGTTGAAGAGCCTGGTGGATTTGTATGTACCCGTAAGGTATTCGGAAAAAGCAACCAGCCGCAGCCCCACAGAAAGCGGGATAGTATCGCTTGCAGATGACGTCCTAACTGACGTTATCCAGAGCAGCGAAGGCAGCGACTTCGATGTAGGCAACTGGCTGGGCATAACAAAATACCGGATTGAAATGCGCAGCGAAGGCGAAAAGCAGCGGGATGCAAAAGATGCAACCGGGCTGCTTACAGGCATGATATCCACACAGCAAAAATCCAGGCCATTGTACAGCCTTGGCCTTGTGGTCAAAGTTTCACAGCTATTAGACTCTTAGGCGGGCGTTAGCTCCACGCACCAGAAACTAGTTTCCCAAGTATCCTTCCGGAAACCTGCTGTTTATTAACCCAAGGTAAAAATATAAGGCATGGCAACGATTTACAAGAAACTGGGGTATGCCCTCATAGGCTTCTCAGTGGTACTCCTGGCTGTGCTGTCATTCGCCAAGGCTGAGGTGGACACGCAGGCCGCGTTCCTGTGCAATAATCTGCACGATACGCAGTCTGATATACTTGCGTGCCCCGTGCACACGAGCCCCGTCTCCTGGCTTTTCGTTGCCGCATTCGGCGTAAGCTTCCTGATGCTTGGCGCAGGCATCTACATGGGGTTCATATACAAGCTGCCCCCTGCGGCTGACATGAGGAGGACGCCTAAGGAGATAGACGCATCAAGGCTTGACACGGACGAGACAAGGGTATACGAGACGCTGAAATCAAAGGAAGGCTCCGCATACCAAACGGACCTGATCAAGGAGACAGGCTTCAGCAAGGTGAAGGTCACGCGCGTCCTTGACAAGCTGGAGGCCAAGGACATCCTTGAGAGGAAGAGAAGGGGAATGGCAAATATAATCGTGCTGAAATAAAGATAATCACATGAAAAACAAGTCCGGCCGTTACAGGCTCAAGCGCTCACTGGGCCTCTTTGAGCTCTCCCTCTACGGCATAGGCATCATTCTTGGAGCAGGCATTTACGCCCTTATAGGGGTAGGAGCAGGTGTTGCAGGCAACGCCGTCTGGCTGTCATTCATTTTCGCGGCAATAATAGCCGCCTTCACCGGCCTGAGCTATGCGGAACTCTCCTCAATGTACCCGAAAACGGCTGCAGAGTACAACTACACGAAGAACGCCTTCCAGAAGCGCAGCCTGTCCTTCATCATAGGCTGGCTCATGGTCATAGCAAGCGTGGTTGCCGGCGTGACGGTGGCACTGGGCTTTGCCGGCTATTTCACGCACATATTCGGCGGGAGCGTGCCCGTGGTCGCGGCAGTCCTAGTGCTGCTGCTATCCGTTGTGAACTATATCGGGATAAAGGAATCCGCCAGGTTCAATATCATCTCAACGCTTATAGAGACCGCCGGGCTGCTGGTAGTCATAGCGGTTGGGCTTTTCGTCTTCTACTCCAGCGGCGTCAGGGTGGACCTGCTGGAAACGCCCCCGGGCTCCGCCGGCCTGGCCACGGTCTTCTCCGCGGTGGCGGTGATATTCTTCGCCTACCTGGGCTTCGAGGACATAGTCAACGCGTCTGAAGAGACCAAGAACGCGAGGAGGATAGTGCCAAAAGCGCTTGTCATCTCCATAGCAATCTCAACAGCGTTATACATCCTCGTCTCCCTTTCTGCAGTAAACATCCTGGGCTGGGAGCGGCTTTCCTCAAGCAGCGCACCGCTGACGCAGGCCGTGTCTGCCGTAATACCAAACACGGACTTCCTGTTCTCCCTGATAGCCCTGTTCGCCACGGCAAACACGGCACTGATACTGTTCATAGTGGGGTCCAGGGTGCTTTACGGCATGTCCTCTGACAGCTCGCTTCCAAAGGCCTTCTCTGTCGTGGGAAGAAGGGGGACGCCATATTTCTCCGTGCTTGCGGTTGCATTGGCAGCTGTCATCCTGGCTTTGTCAGGCAACATAAAGACGGTAGCGCTGGTGACGGACATAAGCCTGTTCGTGATCTATTTCGCCGTCAACGCGTCCCTCATTGCCC
>JACQIG010000042.1 GCA_016198605.1 Candidatus Aenigmatarchaeota archaeon
GGCGTGCAGGAGGCCTGCGCTGAGGCGGGGGGCAGGCCCAGGGCTAATAATGTTAAAAAAATACCAAACCCTATTGTTAAACTCCTCCTGATACAAACCACCCTTGGATGAAAAGCGTTGGTTATAAACTTTAAATGACTTTAGGGCAACGTCAAAGGACGTATCACAATTGTATGAAACCAGTTCCGTCAAATATCCAAGTGGCATTCTGCGTTGCATTGACCCAGTAGCCTGATCCTGGATTTACCGTCATCAGCGTGCCGTTTCCATTCGGTATGAATACATCAAACTGGCCTGTTGTTGCGTTGAAGCCGAATACAGAGCTGATATTTCCGCTTACATTTCCGAACACAGAGCCTGGCGGCCTTGGTGTAATTGACGGGTATCCTATGAGATTCCATCCTTCTTTGATGTTGAATACCGGGCTGGCAGGGATTGTGCCTGTGATCTCAAGGCTGGCATTTTGCGTGGCATTTATCCAGAATCCCTGCCTTTCATCAATTTGTGTCAGCGTATTCAGGAATGCTGGCCTGTTGGTACTGAAGGATTCCCATGGATTTGGAGCTGCAGGATTGTACGCATAGACAACATCATAGGATCCATTTATCGTATTCAAAAGGCCGGGCAAAGAGCCATCATCCGGATGCAAGGATGTAGAGAGCAGGTTGAATCCATGTGTTAATGGGATGATTATGTTTAATGACGGTGGTGCACCACAGATGAATGTCTTGCTTATCAGGGACTCCTGGAAAGGATTGGCTATCCTTTCCCAGTAGAAGGTGTTGTTAATCTTGACAGAGCCACAATTCATGCCATCCACAAAGACAGTAATGTTAGCCACTGTGAAGCCATCCGGCGGGGGCATGGAGAATGGCGTCAGCGTGCCATTTATCAGTGTCTCATTGGATATCGCCAAAGAGTATGCCCTGTCAAGGATATCAAACGGCGGGGCATTCGTCTCTGACACAAATATTTCGTAATCAAATGTCTGGTTTCCTGAAATGTTTATCACAGTGAACGACAGGAAAGACCCAGGCCTTGGGCCCTTCTCTTCCCTGTTGATGAACATGGGGTTCCAGGAAGTTATGCCTACGGGCTCCCCTATGTCATATGTGTTGTTCTTGTTGGAATCATTGTAGAACTTGTGGGCTATGAATATTTCGTCAAGATTGTTGATGTTGTCGCCGTCCGTGTCAGCTGACAGCTGCGCTATGCCTGAGCTGCTGAAGGCCTTGTAGACGGCCGACATGTTCTTGATGGGAGGCTTGTTTATCACAGACCATATCTGCTGTATGGTGAGCTGCACATTATCGCCAAAGGTGTCAGGTGCGCCAGCGCCAGTGCCGTCAAGCAGGTCCCACATGAGGCTTGAGACAGCGAACTCCTCATCTGCCACAACATCCCAGTTCCTCTCCATGCTGTCCCCTGCCGGAGCTCCAGACCATTTCAGCAGGTGGGCGCTGGGGTCGTTTAGGATTACCCTCTTTACGGCTATTGGCACGAACTGCGCGAACCCTTCTGTCCAGGAAGGTTCCGATGTGGGGTTGGCAATGCCATTGTGGTTGGCCAGACCTATCATGTTATCGCCAAACATAAGCGAATCGGTATGTATGTGGTGGCCGAACTCGTGCATCTGCACATCCGGCTGGCCAGGGGCATTAAAGGCTGTCCTTGCAACAGGGCTGTTTATTTTAGACATCTTCGCGTTGAAGTTGCAGCTGCCTCCCGCTGTGTCGCAATAGAACAGCGGCCCTCCGCCGGGCCTGTAGCCGTATATCTCCACCGGCAGGGAGAAGTTCATGTTGAGCGGCAGGATGTCATTTGCAAAATCAGCGGTTATCTTGTCAAAATAGTAGATCCATGCAAGGTCGTCAACGCTGGCCAATGCACCAGCGTTGTGGAATCCTATGGGGCCCTGAAGCTCAGTCTGGTTGGAGGCATTGAAGACCTTAACCCTGTCTGCGAACTTTAGGGCAGTGAAATTCTTTCCGAAGAATGTCGGGTTCACCTGGCTTCCTGTCCAGTCATAAACCTCCACGAAATTCCTCCTGTCAGCCAGAGTCACGCGCAGCCATTCGCCGCTGGTGGCTGGGTTGTTGGTTATGAGGCTGAACATGCCATTCTGGTCTGCATGCATCTTGTAGTTGACGCCCGCCAGGCTGAACGTTATGTTGGCATCGGGTAGGTTGTGCCCGCGGCCGTCTGCAACAGAGCCCTTGAAGGATACCAGTCCGGCCTTATTGTTCAGCTTGCTGGTTTCAGCTCCCGGGAAATCCAGGGAAATCAGGACTCCACCCATGGCAGAGTTATTGAATGGCGTCGTGAAATTGACTGTCGCCGCTCCCCTTACAGGCAGGTTCACGTTCTGTGTGGAGGTGAACTGCCCCAACGGGCTTGTTATTTCAACCCTGGCCGGGACGTTGTTGGCTTCTGCCCCTCCATCATTCTGTATTATTGAAAAGACAGTGACATTCCTTATTTCATTGCCTATTATCATATGAGGCGTCACTGTTTTCGGGTCTGGAAGGGCATCAAAAGAGTATGCAAACGCTTCCTGGTCTATTGTCAAAGAGCAGTCGGGCTGGAGGGCTATGCCATCATCGCCTATCCATGACACTATGCCGTCGTCCAAAAACTGAGAGAAATCTATGTTTGTGCCGGCAGGTCCTGCCAAGGCAGTTGTCATTCCAGTTGCCACGTCATAGGATTTGAGCGTGTCATGTGGGATCACAAAGCCAAATGGATCTGTTCCCCCTGGGGGCGTGCATTGCTGTATTACAAAACTGTCCTCCACCCATGTAACGTGTTTCCCGTCAAATTGCGGGATGACAAGGACTGTAGACCCGCCTGAAGGGGCGCTGGCCAGGGTTGCAATTGCACTCCCGTCAAAGAACCTTATGAACTCACCCACCTGGTCCTCAAAGTCCTTCCATGCGACCTTGCCTTCCCTGAACTGGGGCTCAATAAAATCCGATCCAAGAAAAGTTGTTGTTAATGGCGTAATGTTGAGGTGGATCAGCGTAACCTCGTTTGTTGTAGGGTTGAAGGTCCTGAAAAGCGCTATCTTGTTCTCCAGCTTGACGCCGAAGACTGAGTTTGGATCATCGAATATAGTTGAGACATCGCTTCCATTGTAGAACATGAGCCTCATGTCCGAGCCCGCCTCTATCTGGGGCCATGCAACCTGTCCTCCGAAAAAGCTTGGGTCTATATCCTCCATGGCATTGTCCGTTAGCTGCTTGACATTGATCCTGTCAAAGAGTATCATTTCAAAATCAGTGCCGTCATGCGCTGGCCATGCGGCCTTGCCGTCATGGACTGAATAGCACTTGTCCTCGTAGTTGTTGTCACTGAGCCTTGCCGTCTTCTTGCCGTCAAACATGAATATCTCCTCGTCATTGCCATCCCAGCCCCTCCACCATACCTGGCCATCCTGCAGGAGCGGGTCGCATCCCTTTGTCACGTTCTCCGCAAGCTTGGTTGTGTGCGTCCCATTCCAGAACCACATGTCATGGATAGGGCCCGGGAAGGGGAATACCACTGTTTTTGTGTTCAGCCAAATCGCCTTGCCATTCTCCAGCTGGGGGAACTGCGCCTCATCCATCACGGCCAGGTCGTCCACCCTGGTGTTTGAATCGCTTGCATAATTGTATATCCTCACCTCAGAGTTTAACGGGTCTGCGCCACTCTTCCATAAAGCAAACCCGTTGTCTATAAGGCCCCCCGGGAAGACATTGGTCGTCATTCCGGGGTTAATGGTCCTTATGTCTGACGTGTCATTGGTGGAGACGATCTTTAGTTCAGTAACTCCAGGGTCATTGGGGTCTGAATATTTCACCCATGCCACAAGCGCATTTTCCGTGGCTATGTTCTGGTCGGACAGGGCGTCATTAGTGAGCTTCACGTACTGGGCTGATGCTGAAGGCATGGCCAGCAATATTAGTAATATAAAAGAACAGCCAATGCTCCAACCTGCCCTTACTGATACCATCCAATCACCAATCAATAAATATTACAATGGGCAGTCGCCTGCAAGCGGCAGTCCCCTGTCTGTCCCATTTGAATCTGCGCCATAGGATCCGAGGCTGCTTGCGGTTCTTGGCCTTACAAGGAAAAAGAATATTTCATCAGGGGATGGGTTTGTTGTAAGACCTGTGATGGTTGTAGAAGGTATGTTGCATGCTTCTTGGATGACTGCCATGCTGTTAAAGCCCGGTGATCTTAAGCCAGGGATGCCTCCTCTTATTACATCATATCCTGCGGCCTCAGGCGTCCCAGGCGACCACACAAGAGTAGAATTGTCTGTGAATTCTAACAGATCAGTGTAAGTGTCAAGCCTCTGCTGTATGGAGGCTCCAGGGCTTGTTAGTAGCAGATTTCTGGGGTATGCCAGCAGGCCGCCTATCCTTGCTGTGCCGGCCTGCCTTGAAGCGTTAGTTCTGCTATAACCGCATCGTGGTGATGTTTCTTCTGCAACCAGTATGTCATATGCTCCGCCCATAAGCGTTGAGTTGAAGTCGCTGGTATTCACATTTGTCTCCCTTGTTACATCCCCGTCGCAGTCCATAAGCAGCTCAACAGCTTCACCGTCAACAAAAAGCAGGCCGTCCCTGAAGACGCCGCGGGAAGGGTTGCATGTAGGACAGCCTGAAGGTGAATCCCAGTATCCTATCGGGAGGCCTGGAGGCTGCTGGGCATATACCCTGTTAATCTTGTCCGCTGAATATGCTGCAATACCAATAGCCGCTCCCATAAGGACACCATTAAAAAGCCTTCTTAACCCTTTTGATGAATACCCGCTTTCATCTACCATACCAACCCTCATCTGTTTCCAACAAATTCCCTTATGTCCTTCCTCAGGTCCTGCGGCCTCAGTGTCACATCCTGCCTGACTACGGAGCCAGAAGACCATTTGGCAGAGCCCATCTGGACCCCGTTTACCCTGAGCGCTATGTCAGGAGAGCTGCCGCAGCTGCCTTTGACAAGGATAAGGTATAGGCCGTCCTTCGTTGTGGAAGGCTGGCCGCAGCTGACACCATTGATGAGAGCGTCAACAGGAAGGCCGTCCTTTACGGGCTGGCTGCCTATCTTGAGCGAGCCCCACTGGACATAGGGCAATGCTGGAACGCCCTCAGGGGCTGGCGCTGTGTTCTGTGCTATTATAGAAACAATAGAAACAACAAAAAAGCTCATGACGACCGCCAATACGCCTGCCAGTATGACGATGCCTCTGTGCTCCATTTAACCACCTGATGAATAAAGCTTGTAGACAGTCTTTTTAAGCCTTTCTATACATGGGTGCATCGACTGCCGTCGAATATTAAATAACATAATATTCTGTAACATTGAATACTGAAAAGTCATCAAAGGCTGCCCTGTTCTGCGTTGTGATCTCAAGCGTGTTCATTCCGCCTATATTATACCCTGGGAATCCTGCCTCAAATAACGGCGAAGCCAGGCTGGGAAATTCATCTCCTGACAGGGGGCACAGGCATGTCCCGCCTATGATTTCTCCTATCTCTACGCCATTGACCCTTATGATGGTAGGGTCGCCGCAATTCGTGTTAAGGCCTACATTATCAACTGATATCTGTTTGACCACTGCACCTGGAGGCAGGGTGTCAATAAACTGGCATTGAAGTGTTGGCGCTGGAGGCGCCTCAATGACAAAATCTCCTGGAGCACAGAAGCCTCTCATGCCGCCGAAGCATGTGACAGGGTTTATATCAAATGACATTGTAGATACAAAAGGGGGTACAGGTGGGAGTACATAGGCCGTTCCATTAAATATCCATGTGGTGTTCTCCGTGGCATTCACCCAGTAGCCCCTTCCTGGTTCGAATAGCTGGAGTGTGTTGAATTGGGGCGGCAGCGAGGGATCAAAAATAGTGAAGTTCCCAGACACTGGATCAAAACCGAATATTGCTGAGAATGTCCCGTTTACAGGAGCGACAGTGGAGTTTACAGGCGCAGGGAAATAGGAAGGGTAGCCTATCAGGTTGAAGCCCTGCTTCATTTGAA
>JACQIG010000043.1 GCA_016198605.1 Candidatus Aenigmatarchaeota archaeon
GAACGAGAGCGCGGCGTGACGATCGACATCATGCACCAGCGCTTCGACACGAAAAAGTATTACTTCACCATCATCGACGCGCCGGGCCACCGTGACTTCGTCAAGAACATGATCACTGGCGCTTCCCAGGCTGACGCTGCCATACTGGTCGTTTCCGCCAAGGACGGCATCCAGGACCAGACAAAGGAGCACGCATACCTGGCGAAGATACTTGGCATAAACCAGGTTATAGTTGCGATCAACAAGATGGACGCGGTGAACTACGAGGAGAAGAAATTCCATGACACTAAGGAGGAGGTAAGCAAGCTCCTCAAGTCAATAGGCTACAAGATTGACAAGATAGCGTTCGTGCCGCTTTCAGCATACCAGGGCGACAACGTTTTCAAGAAGTCCACGAACATGGCATGGTACAAGGGCCCGACACTTGTGGAGGCCATGGACCACAACATAGAGCCTCCCGAGAGGCCGATAGAGAAGCCGTTAAGGCTGCCGATACAGGACGTCTACACCATCACGGGCGTCGGCACCGTGCCTGTGGGCAGGGTGGAGGCAGGCGTAATGAAGCCAAACGACAAGATTATCTTTGAGCCCAGCGGCGCCGTTGCCGAGGTGAAGTCAATAGAGATGCACCACAAGCAGATAGACAAGGCAGAGCCCGGCGACAACATAGGGTTCAATGTCCGCGGCCTTGCCAAGGGGCAGATAAAGAAGGGCGACGTGGTCGGCCCGCAGAACAGCCCGCCCACCGTGGCGAAAGAGTTCACTGCGCAGATAATCGTCCTGCAGCACCCGACGGTCATAACCAAGGGCTACACGCCGGTGTTCCATTTCCACACAACGCACACCGCGGGCAAGATCCTGGAAATAGAGAAGAAGCTTGACCCGGCCACCGGCGCTGTAAAGGAAGAGAAGCCCGAGATGCTGAAGTCAGGCGACGCCGCGATAATAAAGGTCCAGCCGATGCAGATGGTTGCGATAGAGAAGCAGGCCGACTACCCGAGACTTGCAAAGTTCTCCATCAGGGACATGGGCAAGACCGTAGCCGCGGGCATGGTAATAGAGCTTGTGAAGGCGAAGTGAGCTTCTCTTAAATATTTTGTTTACCAGTAATAGCATGGGCAACATAGTTTCCATTTCTTCCGGCGAGTTGCGGAAGCATGTGGGGAAGACCGTAGAGACTGGTCTCAGTTGCTTCCCGTATATGATAGGCAAACTTGAGGAAGGGAAAGAAAAAGGCGTTTTTTACGTCAACGGCCATGCCACATATGATTCTGCCCCCGGCGTTCCGATAAGGAGGAGGGAAAGGATTGACCAAAGGGCTGTCAGGGACGGCTACATGATCAACATCATCGGGCAGTATGATGCGCATTACAGTGAAAACTGGCGCAGGATAAGCCTGTGAATCAAGCGGCTGCGAGGTGATAGCCTGAAGAAGACAGGTAATCGCCAAGTTTCCTATATATCTTGCTGTCAAAAGAGATGTCCATCCCGCCAAGCGTGGCAGCCATAAGGATTGCATTGTAAACGTCCTCTGTCCTGCTTATGAAGGCCCATTCGCTGTCCCTCGCTATCTTCCATGGGGCCATGCCTGACGTGAAGTCCGCCGTTATCTTTGAGCAGGCATCTAGGAAATCAGCGTCTGTCTTGTTTCTTGTCATTCCCATGTATTTTTCCCGCAGGGTCATGTAGCCGTCAAGCATCCTGCCGTAACCGCCTGCAATGTCCCCTGACTGGAGGAATGCGGGCATGTCAAGGCTTCCGTCCTCCCTGATATATTTTGACTGCAGGCTGCCCTGAGGCTTTTCTGCCCTGCCTTCCTGCGACAGGCTGAGGTCAAGTGTTCCGACAAGGGATGCGTTAATCTTGCTCCCCTCTACACACTTCACTTGGTATTTTATCATGTTTCCTGTTTTATTGAGCCTTATCCTCTTTCCAGTGTCCCCGTAGGTAAAATCTCCGCCATCAACCTTGATGCCCACCTTCTCATAATGCCCCCGCGTTGCCTGCCTCTGGCGGACATCGACATAATCGTCCCCTACCTCCAGGATCTCCAAAGGCGGCACTGTAGCCCATTTGTCTGCATCCTGCTCAAATTCGAGTCTGCGGAAATAATCTTGGTGCCTCTGGACAGCTGCCTGTTCCTCCGGGAGTTGTGTGAGCATAGGGGTTTCTGGGGTATGCGTATCCCCCGCGACTCTGGCTGGTGTATGCATAGCAACTGGTATTGAGAAGATATCCTTCTCTGATATGTATGAGGCATTGATGGCGCCGTTTTCTATATTGCCCACCTTTACCTTTATTGTTATGGGCAGGCGGGACTCAATGGGGTGCTCATCAGAATAAGTGTTGACAACCCTAAATTGTGCCCTCTCCCCTCGCTTTACATATGCAGTTTTTTGGCCTAAGCCGATCCCGCCGATCTTCTTCTCAAAAGTGATTTGTGTCATATCGGTTCGCATATTCCCATCCTTGTCGAAGGCCGGTGGCGGGAATATTTCAATTGTCCTGGTGAATTCGCCAATCTGCGCGACTTCCATATAGCATGGCTGAAGCATGACTTCTGTCTTCCCTATAGGATATCTTGCACTTTCATCGGGTATTGTTGGCCCTATTGCTGGAGAATATTCACGGCGCTGTTCGGTTGCCGGCAGGGCGGCGTACCCTTCATTTTGTGTATTTTCTGCGGTGCTTATATTCTGCGCGTACTTGGTAACAGGAGCATCACTGCCTATGGCTGGAAGGGTATCATTGCTTATGGCTGGAGCAGCCCCAGCGGGCATGAGGCTTGCCTGGGCAGGCGCCTTTTCTTCTATCCTTGGCGCATTCTCCGCGTGCCTTTTATTATTTGGTGCGGAAGAGAGCGACAATGAAAGCGCCGCGGCCCCTGCCATCAGCGACCCCGCAAGCAGGCCTGTGCCTATCTTGCCCCAGTTGTAATCCATCTTCTTGTTAAGATAGCCCATAAGCGAGCTTGAGTAGCGTCTTGTATTCTCCCTGCCGCGCGTGTATAGCTCCTTCACGGCTTCCCCTGAGGCCAGGATTGCGCCGCCAAGCTTCCATCCTTTTCCTTCTTCGGACGTCATTTCCTCTGCAGCTGTGGAGTCGCCTCCCCTTATCGCCCCGATAGCCAAGGCAGCGCCCGCCTCAAGGCAGGCAGGTGCGTCTTCAACTGTGTTAGGAATATGAGACGGTTTGTACAGGCCTTTCATCCGCTCCACCATCCTTGAAAGGCCCCGCTTTTTCTTTTCAACGGGCCCTGGTGGGTTTTCAGGCTGTTGAGGCATTGCTGGCGCTGCCGGAGCAGAAGGTTGCGTGCCGGGTGATGCGCGTATGCCCCTGGGCGAGACCCTGCTCTCTTTGAGCAGCGCCCTGTAGGCCACGTATTCGTCTAAGTGTTCCAGGCCCTTTGCCAGCTGGTTGCCTGCGATGCTACAAACTACTGAGGCGGCAACAGGAAACTTAAGGGCCTCGTATCCGGCATGAATGAACGGGTGCTCAGAATATATATCTGCCCGCGCTTCAGGGGAAAGCAGAGACGGTATGAAGCCCGCGAAAAAGCCGACAGCCGCGCCTCCCCATGTCAGCTTGTGCCTCAGGGGCGACCAGCGCCTGGCTACGGTATCCTGTCCGTAAACAGTGTTAAGGCCGGACATGATTTCCAGCGCCCTTCCCCTATTGCCGCCATTTGCACTGAGGACATCGTTGTACCAGCTTGTGACGTATTCGTCAGTCTGCCTCGCAAGCCTTCTTTTGTGCCTCCTGGCTGCCTTCGGATGCACGTGAGCGCCATACAGCATCCTGACTGCAGCATCCCTTATGCTGTTTGCTTCCCTGCCCAGCTGCACCCTGGATTCATCTGCCTTGGATATTTCTATGGCACGCTTAAACGCTTCCCTCTGTTCACGCTGTGTACCAAAGATGTCCTTTCCGGATATTCTCATGCAACTAATTGCCCATTAGATTTATAAAGCTATCTCTGGAGAGTAACAACATAATGCATTATACCCTGGTGAATTCCTTCCTGCCGAAGAGGTTGCCTACCTGCAGCTCCATCATGGTGAATATCTCCTGGGGCAGGCCGATGTCCCCTATCCAAAGCTCCCCCACCGCCTGCATGGCCTTCTTTTCCAGGAAGCCCTTCTTCGGCAGGGCCATGGAGAGCGTCCACTTGGCCTTTATGCAGGGGTTGCGCATCTCCCCCGTGTCAGGGTCCAGGCCGGAGGGGATGTCTATGGACAGGATTTTCCTGCCGGAATTGTTGGCTATGTGTATCAGCGTGGCATAATCGTTCCTCGGGTCCCCCTGCACGCCGTAGCCAAGGAGGCCGTCAATTATCAGGTGAGAGTTCTTTATGTAGCGGTCGGCCTTCATGAAGTCCACCGAATACATTATGTTCACGTACATGGAGCGCAGGACACCGAGCTGCACCTTGGTGAGCGGCTCAATGTTGTCAGGGTGGTCCGCCACGGCCACATGCACCTCCGCGCCCCAGTTGTGCAGGAAGCGCGCCGCCACTGCAGCATCGCCGCCGTTATGGCCCTTGCCAATGAGGACTGATATGACCTTGCCCTCCGCGCCGCCAAGCAGCTCCCTTGCCAGCGAGGCGATGCACCTGCCTGAGTTCTCCATGAGCTGCACGGTCTCCAGCCCGAAGAACTTTGCCGCAAGTTCGTCTATCCTCCTCATCTGCTCCGACGTGACGAAAGGTACATGCTGGCCCATAATACCATAATAGTTATACGCAAGGGATAAAAATGGATTATGGCCTTTTAACTCTGCCAGCCGAGATAATTTGGCTAAGGCTTAAATACAGGCCATGAGAATTCCTATTTACTGTGTTTTCTATGGCCTGCCTAGACTGCAAGAAGGACAGGAAGCTCGTGGAATGCGCGGTGCACAACCCCAGCCTCGCGAGGATATGCAAGGACTGCTGCATTGACAAGATGAGCGGCCACAGGTGCAAGTGGTTTGACCTCTGCTGGGAGACAACAAAATTCCAATTCTAAAGTCAGGCCTGCAGAGTGCCTGCC
>JACQIG010000046.1 GCA_016198605.1 Candidatus Aenigmatarchaeota archaeon
CTTTCTTGAGAAATATTTCAAAAGTAATATGTGTCCCGCCGTTGACTTGTTTCTGAATTGGCGGACCAAAATTAGCCTCTTTGTTTTTCCAGAGGTATCCAACAACCATGCTATATAACTACATCATATATTTATAAATCAAGCTGATAATATGGTGTTCTATGGACATTGAGATAAGGCTCCCGGAGGGCGTGCATGCCAGGGCAGAGAAAGCTTATCTGGAAATAAAAGGAGTCAGGGGGGAAGTGAAGAAGGCATTCAGGCACCCTAAGCTGACCCTTACCGTCAAGGACAGCCTGGTCGTGATTGGCGCGCGCGAGGAAGAAGCGGAGAGGAAAAAGGTGAAGGCCTTGGTCGGCACGTGGCAGGCCCACATAGGGAACATGATAAAAGGGGCGCAGGAGGGGTGGGAAGCGAAGCTGAAGATAGTGTATTCGCACTTCCCCGTCAGGTTTTCCGTAGAAGGCAATGAGGTGCTCATACAGAACTTCCTTGGGGAGAAGAAGCCCAGGAAGGCGAAGATATACGGCAACACGAAGGTCAGCGTAGGCAAGGACGAGGTGACCGTGACCGGCACCAGCAAGGAAGAGGTCGGGCAAACTGCAGCCAACATAGAGCTTGCCACCAGGGTGACCGGCAGGGACAGGAGGGTCTTCCAGGACGGCTGCTACATAGTCGGCAAGGTCGGGCAGCCTTCGTGAGACGCATAAAGCTTTTAAAGAGGATTTTACATAATATTCTTCTATTCGCAATGCAAAGTGAAGGTGAACCAAATCGAAATGGCACAAGAGAACGGAAACGGCAATGGCAATAACGGCGTTGAAGGATACCGGGATTATATAGACACGTTAGTGCGATTTGCTACGTCGCCCAACGCTGGAAACGGCATAACCAACTGGCATAAGCTTTTAGGTTATACGAGGCGTTTGGATAACTTTTTGTCCGATCCGTCAAACAGTGTGCCTAACGGAAACTCTGGACCTGCAATTGAGGATCCTGAATTAAATAGGTACATAAACCAGCTACCAGACACAAGAACCAAGCGCCATGTGGCAATTCGTGCGATATGGGAAATTGAGCATCCTCCGGTGTATGTGAATGGACAGGCAAAAACATGACATAACGAGGCAGCTGAAGCTGAGGAAAGTGAAGAAGCAGGCGAAGCCAGAGTTCAGGCGCCAGGAGATCCATGCGCAGAGCACGCTCAAGGACGTGTGGAGGAGGCCGAGGGGTGGCGAGTCAAAGCTGAGGAAGAACCAGAAGGCGAGGGGGAGCCTTCCAAGCCCGGGATATGGCAGCCCCAGGGCAGCCCGCGGGCTGACAAGGTCGGGCTTCAGGCCGGTAATGGTTTACACGGCTTCCGACCTCCAGCGGATGGACAAGGGCAGGGACATCGCGGTCATTGGCAGCACAGTTGGCAGGAAGAAGAGGTTTGAGATTGCCACGGCTGCAGAAGAAGGCGGGCTGCAGGTCCTCAATTTCAGGAAGAAATGACCTGGTTTATATACAGGCCGTGACAATATAATTATCAGCGTGTGCTTCTATGTTCAAGGACAAATGCCCGCTATGCGGAACCAATGGGAGGGTTTGGGAAAACGAGACCACTCCCGAGGTTTTCAAGTGCCCCAACTGCTATTCAATCTTTTCTGAATTCGGCCTCGTGACCGAGCCGGAGAGGGACGACACGACGGATTTCTGGAACTAGAACCTGTGCAGGTATTTCTTTAAGTCAATTTTCCTGTTCCGGACCTCAATGCCTTCTTTCCTCAGCAGCCTGACTTTCTTCCTGATCCCGCTCTCTTTTGCGCCTCCATACCCGCCCAGTGACCCATCAGACCTCACCACCCTGTGGCATGGTATTATTACAGGCCTGCCATTGCATTTCAACGCCTGCCCCACAGCGCGCTGCGCTCCGGGCTTCCCGATGGCCCGCGACAGTTCAGAATACGTTGTGACTTTGCCCCTGGGTACCCTGCCTGTCTGCTCCATGACCTGTTCAAAGAAGGTTTTCATGTCAGTCTGCAATGCGCGTTGTAACTATATGCCCTGTGTCAGTGACTACGAGCGTGTGCTCAGCCTGGGCTACCGGCTTATTGCTGGCCTCGCGCAGCGCGGGGTATTTCTCTATCGCTCCCACGTCCTCAAGCTGCCTCAGCGCCATGGAGACTTTCAGGGGGGAGAACTTCCGCAGGAGCCAGCGCTTCGCGAACGGTAGCTGGTGGAACTCATCCCTTGCCATGGCAAGTATCGCCCGGGCCTCCTGGAGCCTCACGGGCCTGTCCTGAAGGTAGCGGTAGATCTCTGTTATGCCTGTCTCCTTCGCATAGCCGTTGCTCGGCGTCACGAAGGGCTCTATGGCCAGGGCGTCGCCCTCCCTGAACTCATGGGCCACCTGGTTCTTCACGTTTGGCACGGAAGGCGGGGCATGGAACATGTACCTGTCAACATAATGGCCAGTCAGGTTCACTATCAGGCCCAGGCCCGCGTCCTTCACTGATCCCTCAATTGCATCTGCCACCTGGGAGACTTTCGCTCCGGGCTTCACCACGGCGATACCCTTCTCTATGGCCCTGTTCACGCAGTCAACAAGCGCGCTCCTTTGGGAACAGTAGGTGAAGGCCGAGTCAGCTATGTAGCCGTCCACCTGCACGCCCACGTCAAACTTCACAAGGTCTCCCTCCCTTATCACTATCCCGTCATTGGGGGTGGGCGTGTAGTGCGCGGCAATCTCGTTTATGGATATGTTTATGGGGAATGCGGGCTTAGCGCCTGCTTCGGCTATCACCCTGTCAGCCAGCTCCGCCAGCTCCATTATCCCCACGCCCGGCCTGGCCTTCCCCATAAGCCCGGCCTTCACTTGGGCGTTTATCCTGCCGGCTTCCATGTACTTCCCCAGCGCGCCGTCTTCCATGCGGATATTTTGATTAAAGCAATTTAAATCACGATTCCGCGCTTTTTTTGCTGTTTTCAAAACCAATAGGCTGCAATGCATTTTTTACCCAAAGTGAATTCCCTCCAAATCCAGGGGGATAGCTTTATTAATCAAGAGAATAAATAATTAGCTAAATAGTCAATAAAATTCCCGGAGGTAATTAAAATGGCAGCAGCAAAGAAAAGAAAAAAGAAGCGATAATTAATGCTTCGCACTTGGCTTTTATTATTTTTTTCTTTTAATTCGTTCTGTTTCTTCCCGTTTTCACCTCAAAACTTTATTAATGACCTAATACAAGATTTAATTGGAGGTGCACTATGGCCGCAAAGAAAAGAAGAAAGGC
>JACQIG010000047.1 GCA_016198605.1 Candidatus Aenigmatarchaeota archaeon
ATCCCCATACAGTGGCATCGGCAATAGAGTGCGGCAACCCGCTGGATGGCGAGCTGGCTTTGAGGGCATTGGAAGAATCCAGGGGATTTGCGGTGTCCGTCTCCGACAGGGAAATACTGCAGGCACGGAACACCCTGGCAAAGAAGGAGGGGCTCTTCGCGGAGCCCGGAGGCGCGGCCTCATTGGCTGGATTATTAAAATTGAAAAATAAGATTGAAAGGGGCTCTACGGTTGTCTGTCTGGTCACAGGCCACGGGTTAAAAAGCCCCATAACAAAAGTGGAAGGCAAAATCCACGAAATAAAATATGATATGGGAGTTCTGGGGGGAATATTCAAATAGTTCGCATTGCATATAGTTGCGTATGAAGGACCTTACGGATGACATGGGCTCGGGAAGGCTTAAGGGCGTCAGGTCGGTGGGCGGGCCAGTGGTAATCTTCCATGAATTGCCCACAAGGATTGAGGAGAGCCTGGAGGGCAGGACAGAGATCCTGGCTGAAGACCCGCTCTCAACCCTCCATTCAAAAATACTGGAATATGGCCTTGCCAGCAGGCCCGGCGCGGATGCCTTCATAATAGGCAGGCCTGTCATAGTCAGGGAGCTGAAAGAATTCGTCCTCATGAAGGACCGCATAAAGACAAGGAAATCCCCCTTTCTCATTAGCGCGATACAGTACTGCAGGACGCGCGAGGGCAAGGAACCTGCAACATTTAAATAGAGCATTATTCTATCTATAGCTAAAGCCCGGCTTTAATAGAATGGCTAAAGCCGGCAGGCACATAAACAGATCCGGCGACGATAAGCCCGACGATAACATCGTCGGTAGGCACTCCATCGCCGGCAGGTACAGCTATGGCGCGCATGTATTCAAGGAGGAAGGGGAAGTCGGGCTCGCACAAGCCCATGGAGAAGAAGGCCCTCTGGGTCACATACAAGCCCAGCGAGGTAGAGGACATAATAGTGAAGCTGGCGAAGAAGGGGGTGCCTGCGAACAGGATAGGCCTCCAGTTGCGCGACGAATATGGCATCCCTTACGTGAGAAGCGCCGTGAACAAGAAGGTCTCCAGCATACTTAAGGAGCACAGCCTCGCGCCTTCCATGCCCGACGACCTTTACAGCCTCCTGAAGAAGTCAGTAAGCCTGCACAACCACATGGCCAAGAACAAGAGGGACTACACCTCAAAGCGCGGCCTTGAGATAACCGAGTCAAAGATAAGGAAGATCGCGAAATACTACAAGCAGCAGAAGATCCTGCCCCAGGACTGGCGCTATGACATAGACATGGCGAGGCTTCTGGTGAAGCAGTGATCACTTCTTTCTTTTCTTTCCAAGGTAATCCTTGTTATCCATGGAAATGTAGCCGGCTCCTTTGGTGACATATCCTGTGTTGAAATCGCCGTATTGCGACAGGCCTACGGCTTCCTGCGCCCTGTTCCTGTACCTCTCCTCCTGCCTGAGTTCTTCGGGTTTCCATGTGACTTCCAGTGCTGTGATCGTCTCCGGCTTTGATTCAACATTCACCGGAGCCATATGGCTCAATTTGGTGGGGAACCTCCAGAGAAGCTTTCCTTCTGTGTCCAGGCAGTACAGGTTGCAGTCCCATGAACCGAAAATAACTTTGTCATCGTGCAAATATGACGATGATGCAATCGGCCCTCTGGTCTGGAATCTCCATTTCTCTTTTCCTGAGAAATCAACACAGTAAAAAGTGTAGTCCGCCGAGCCAAAGTACAGGCATTGTCCTACTGAAGGCCTCACAAATATTTCCTCCCCCACCTTGAATTTCCACATCAGCTTCCCATCAACAGTGACAGCATACAAATACCCATTGCGTGACGCAGGGAATACAAGATTATCGTGGACTGCTAGCGGCCTTGATGTCAGAATGCCGTCGCTGCGAAATGACCACAGCATTTTGCCTGCCATGTCCAGGCAATATAAATGCCTATCAAACGATGCGAAGAAAATCCTGTCCTGATGCACAACCGGCGACCCTACGAAGCTCTTTGCATTGAACTTCCATTTTACCCTGCCGTCTAACGTGAGCGCATAAAGTATTCCATCATAGGAACCAAGGTATATCGTGTCTTTGTGAACCAGCACATCAGTGATTATTGGCCTATATGTGTTGAACTTCCACATTAGTCTGCCGCTGGTGGCTGATAAGGCGTAGAGGCAGCCATCCGAAGCGCCAACATAAATGGCGCCTTCATGCACTGCTGGCTTTGCAATTATCTTGCCACCAGAAGAGAATTTCCATAGTAATCCGCCTGACAGGCTAAGAGCATAAACGTTTTTATCAAACGAGCCAAAATACAGTGTGCTGCCCTCCAAGGAAACATTGCCTATTACATCACCTGCAACAAAACTCCATATCTCTTTGCCATCCTTCAATGAAACCGCATAGAAATTCTTGTCGCATGCACCAAAATATACAACATTTTCGTGAACTACAGGGTCCCCAAGTATGCTGCCCCCTACGCCGATGTCAAATATCTGTGTATCTTTCGTGTTTTTTATACTTTCTAGCAACCCCGCGATGTACAAGTCAGCTTCCATCTTTCCTGGAACAAGCTGGAGATTGGATGATGCGACACTGTACCCTATCAAGTACCTCATGTTTCAGTATTAGAAACAGTTAATAAATCCTAAACAAGTACCCTAAGCCTGCCGGAAGCTATTGCCCTGAGGACTCCATGGCCGACATCCGATTGCTTTCCAATCCTTATCCTGCCGCCCTTGCCGACGAAGGGCGAGAGGAGGTAGTCCTCGCCGTTGTAGATGTCCACCAGCTTGCCGCTGTACTTGTCGCCGACCTTTATCACTATGTTCCCGCCGCTCTCCTCGTGCTGGTAGGCCACCTCGCTCTTCATGGTGCCCTCCTTGGGCTCGACTGATATGTGGATGCCCAGGGTCTTCTCTATTTCTCCTATGTTCTTGCCTTCCTTGCCGATTATCTTGGCGATCAGGTCGTTCCTCACCAAAGCCAGGATGCGGTCATCCGCCAGGAATTCCACTGACACCTGCGGGTCCCATCTCCTCATCTCCTGCATTATTGCCTTCTTTGCCAGCTGCCTCAGGGGGGAACCGCCCTCCTCATCCACCGGTATTATGACGTTCTCCTCGCCGTACGTGTAGACCTCGTATTCAAGCTTCTTGGTCTCGAAATCCCTTATCTCCACCACCGGCCTGGCAAGGTCCTGCTCCTTCATTCCCGAAGGCACCTTCACCAAAAGCGTCACCTCATATATCTTCTCTATCTTCCCCGAGGCGATGTATATGACAGTGTCAATTATGTGGGGGATTATGCCGAGCTCCACCCTCCCGATGAACCTCTGTATTGCAGAAACAGGGTTTGTCGCATGCACCACGCCTATCATGCCCACGCCAGCGAGCCTCATGTCGCTGAATGTCCTGAAGTCCTTGGTCCTCCTGATCTCGTCAAATATGGTGAAGTCAGGCCTGACCAGCAGGAGTATTTCAGCTGTCTTTTCCCAGTCGCCCTCCAGCGGCGCGTACTGCGTCACCTCAGGCCCGACCTGCAGGTCCCTTGGCTGCTCAAATGTCTTGACTATCTTGCCCCGCTTGGCAAGGAAATCCGCGATGCTTGCCGCAAAGGTGCTCTTGCCGGAGCCCGGGGGGCCTGCTATCAGTATCCCAGGCGAGCCGTCGGTGATCCTTTTTTCCAGTTCTTTATGCAGCTGGTAATCTTCCAACGTGAGCTTCGTAGTCGGCCTCACTGCGGTGATCTCTATCCTGTCAGAGAACGGCGGCTCGGTTATTGCAATCCTGTATGTGCCCACTTGCACGACCATTGCGCCGTGCTTGCCTATCTCTATGAAGGCGTCCTCGTCGGTTCTCGCCTTGAGGAGTATGTGGTCCATCATCTTCTTGAGGTCCTTCTCGTCAAAGGGCTTCTTCCTTATCTCAACAAGCTGCACATTCCCGGGCTTCCCCCTCTTGGCGAGCGCAGGCACGCCAGCCTTGAGGTGCACGGATTGCGTGTCCTGCGTGAACAGGTCCTCAATCTCCAGCTTCTTGCCCTTCTCGGGGTGGGGTATGTACTCTATTGACACCCCCTCCGCCTCGCCCACAAGGGCCTGCACGTAATCAGCCGTCATCAGCGTGCCGCCCTCTTTCGCGGCCACGTCCCTTATTATCGCGTCAATCCTCCCCTTCTTGGCCAGCTGTATCTCCTCCATCGTGGGCCTTGTGCCGGTGAATTCAATTACTATGCCGTGCTTTTCGGCCAGGTCCCTTATCCTCTTGACCTCCTCGAGCCCTTCAAAGCCTATCTCCTTCGCTCTGGAGGCCTGCGCCTGCAGCTCGTCCACTACCGTCCTGGGTATTATTATCCTCCTGCCGTCCAGCTTGCCCTCGCTTATCATCCGGGAGAGTATCCCTTGTATCAGGACGCTGGTGTCAGGGACTATCGTCTTTGGTTTCATATTGACCAGATTATTGTTTTCATAAAAGATAAACATTCTTAAATGCTTTATATACCTATTATTACAAGATTATATAGTTCTTCTTATTGAAATGTGAGGTGCTATGAGCGAGTTCCACGTTAACATAGAAAACGTCGTCGCATTCACTTCTCTCGGCAAGGACATACCCCTGACCAAGCTCGTGGACCGCATTGAAAACGCGGAATATGAGCCGGAGCAGTTCCCGGGGCTGGTTTACAGGACAACAGAACCCAGGGCAGCCGCGCTTATCTTTTCCTCGGGCAAGATCGTATGCACGGGCGCGAAGAGCATAGACAAGGCCAGGGAGGCGATGGGCAAGGTGGTGGACAAGATAAGGACAGCCGGTATAAGCCTCCCGAAGAAGTTTGACGTCAAGGTGGAGAACATAGTCGCGTCAAGCAAGATAAAGGCCAAGCTCAACCTTGAGGAAGTCGCATTCTCCCTGGAGAACGCGGAATATGAGCCGGAGCAGTTCCCGGGGCTGGTTTACAGGATCAATGAGCCAAGGGTGGCCTTCCTGCTGTTCTCCTCGGGCAAGATAATCTGCACTGGCGCCCACAACATTGAGGACATCCACTCCGCGCTGAACAAGCTGAAGAAGAGGCTTGAGGAAATCGGGATTAAAGTGAAGCCAGTGCCTAATGAGCCAAAAAAACCAAACACATAAGCCCGCCTCTTTTATCCGCCCGCTAATAGCACATCTCCTCAATTTTAGAACTTTATGCCCTTATGAAGACGGGAAATCATACCACACACAAAATAGGGGAGTAATAGACTGGAGAAAGTTTACTTATTTTTGAGAAATGCTACAACAACCTTATCGTGAGAATAATCCCTTGCAGTTGTGGAAATCGGCGTCAAGGTGAAGCCGGTGGCGGATTAAACAATAAGCTACCCATAGATGGATTACCGCTCAGTAAATGCGTCTTTTACTATGTATAGCAAGCCTAGTTTTCTGAAAATCTTATCAGCGTCATCTATCAATTTTGAGTTTGTTGTCGCCCCAATTAATACACCGAACGGTTGCACTCCATCATAATCAGAAAACATAACAGAATATCCCTTGGATTTTAACATATCTCTTAAGTCCGCCCTTTGCGCTGGAGAAATACTTAACCCATCCAGCCTTTGCCTGTCTTGTGTGTAAACCTCAAATCTCAGGTGATATTCTGCCTTTCGACTCATAAGATAAAACTGATAACAAGCTTTTTAAACCTATTTCAGCCTCTTGCCCTTACAGCAAGTGAAGCCTGTGCGGACTGGTTAAGGAAACAAGGCCGGCTAATCTTCTGACTAGTCCTTGTGCTCAGCGCCATTCTTTCGTGAAGACTTATACATCCCCCATCCTGCCTGGACAGCAGCAGAGGCTGACATTGCGAGGAGGACAAGGTTCCAGTTAAAGGCCGGGTCAATGAATTCTTCTATAAAAGCGGACTGTTCCTCCTTCCTCTTGCGGATGGATTCAAGAGCCTTTTCAACATCATCGTATGGGCCATGTGGTTTCCACCTCTCCGAATAATCAAGGACAGGCAGTTCATCCAGAACATCCTGCAGCGTATAGCTGACATCTCCAATCAGCAAATCCCTGTTAGAGCGCGTAAGTGACAAGGCATCGCTAACGCTGGTGGTTATCTTTGATCCGTCAGGAGACTTCTTATGGAATTCAAACTGCGCGTCCTCCAGCTTTGATCCTACAGAATCCAGGATGCCAATCCTCTGCTCGTATTTATTCTTGCCCTGCACGCTGTCATATAGCCCCTTTCCCCCATAAATAAGCCCTGACAGGGCGGCTAACGGCACTGTACCGTAAATATTGAATTTGCTTTCCTTTTTCATGCAACAAATAAAGAAACCAAGCCTTTTAAGCATACTGTGCCTGCCGGCTTAGGTGCGATTGATGCAAGCCGGACTTTATCTCAGCCTGTTACCCTTCCCCAGTGCGCTCTTCCACTGCCAGGCGTAGCCGCGGATCCTTGCGGAATTGCCGAAGCCGCAGGCCGAGCAGGCATGGTGGCGGATGTGGTATGCATGCTTCCCGCACCTTCTGCATGCTATGTGGACCTTCTTGTTCCTCTTCCCGAATGATGGCGTTCCCTTTCCTACCATACTGTCCTCTGCCTAATCTTATGCCCTTAGATTAGAAAATAGTTAAAAGACATTTAAATGCTTACTTGCCTGGCGAGATGTAGACTATGTTGTCCCCGCGGATGAGCACCTTCCCAAGCTTCACTTCCTTCTCGCCCTCAATCTTGGCCTCGTCCAGCCAGATGTTTATGTGCGAGTCAAAGGCCTTGAGGATGCCCGTCACGTCCTCGCCATTCTTTGTCTTCACTATTATCCTTTTGTCTACGGAGCTTCCCAAAACGTCCAATGGTCTTTGCATCGTATCCATCACTATATATTTTTGTTTATATTTATATCCTCGTAAAGCTTATAAATGTTGGAATTGCGTATAATTGTTGAATCCTACAATTGGTGAATATGGCTCAATGGCATTTAAGGTCACACAGGAAGCCCACGGGAGGCCTGCTCAGCAGGCGGGGCAAGAAGAAGAGGTTCCAGCGCGGCTCGGTATTCTTGGAGACCAGGATAGGCGCGAGGGGCGCAAAAATAAAGAGGGTCCGGGGCGGCAGGCATAAAGTCAAGGTGCTGGCAATAGAGAAGGTCAACGTGGTCAGCAGGAAAACGAAGAAGGCCACGCAGGCAAAGATAATCTCCGTGGTGCAGAACGCCGCAAACCCGCACTACATCAGGAGGAACATAATCACGAAGGGCGCGATAGTCAAGACAGATCTGGGACCAGTAAGGATAACCTCAAGGCCTGGCCAGGACGGGACTGTCAACGGGGTCCTGGTGGAAGAGAAGAAATAATCAAACCGGTTCCTGGTTTTCTGGCTTTGTTTCTGCCGCCGGCGCGGCCGCTGCGGGCTTCGCAGCCTTCTTCGCCATGGCCTTCCTGACGCGCGCGATTGCCATCTCCATCGCGGCGTCCCTCGGCTTCACGCCGGCCTTCCTCGCATGCCTTAGGATTTTCCTCGTGTTCCTCACTATCTTCTTCTCCACAAGGTAGAACATGTCCTGGGGGTTCTTCCCCCTGTATTCGGCGTAGCTGGATATCACCCCGCCTGCATTGGCTACGAAGTCGGGTATTACCAGCACGCCCTTCTCATGCAGCTTCTGCTCAATCTCCGGCGTCATCGGTATGTTGGCAGCCTCTGCGATAAGCCTTGCCTTGACATTGTCAATATTCCCCTCGTTTATCGAGTTGGGTATTGCCGCGGGCACCAGTATGTCCACGGGCAGCTCAAACACCTTCCCGCTCGGCAGCACCTCGCCTGGCTGGTATTTTGCCACTGTCCCTTCGCGCTGCTTTACCTCCATCAGCCTGCTGTAGTCAAGGCCTTCGGGATTGTATATGCAGCCACCGGAATCCGAAACCCCTACAACCTTGAAGCCCTTCTCCGTGAGGTGCTTCATTGCGAACGTGCCCACGTTGCCGAAGCCCTCTATCGCCACGCTGGCGCCACCGGGCTTTATCTTTGCGAACTTGCATGCCACCATGATTGAATGGAAGACTCCGAATCCTGTGGAGCCGAACTCGTGGGGTATGCCGCACCTCTCCCCGGGGTATTCGCACAGGTTGGCAGGCTTGCCCGTTGCCGACCTGAAGTTGCCGTTGCCCTCCACGAAGGCCTTCATCTCCTCCTCCCCGGTGTTCATGTCAGGTCCGGCAACGTAATACTTCGGGCAGACTGCCTTGATTGCCTTCGCGAATGACCCGATTATCCCAAGCTTCTGCTCCTTTGTGAGTTTCCTGTCATCCGCTATTATGCCCGCCTTGCCGCCGCCAAACGGCAGCCCGGCCACGGAGTTCTTCCACGTCATTGTCCTTGCAAGCTTCGCTACCTCGTCTATGGTGACGGAAGGCGTCATCCTTATGCCGCCTTTGGCAGGCCCGAGGGTGGTGTTGTCTATCACGACAAAGCCGTGCATGCCCGTCTTGTGGTCATGCACTTCCAGTATCTTTTCAGGCCCGAACTCGTCAAATTGTACCATCAATAATCACTTACAATAATTCTCTAGCCTATAATATAAATAGCGGCAGAATTAAAATCCGGCCTATATTATCTTCTCCCCAGTGTCTTTCTTGATTATGTGTATCACGTTTACGGGGCAGCCTTCTGCTGCCTGTTTCATGCTCTCCAGGTCTTCCTGCTGTATCTCCTTGATGTCCAGGTTGCCTTCCTTGCTTGAGGCTATCAGGTCCGCCTTGCCGTCCGCATTCATCACCCAGTGCTTCTCGCACATGGCGACGCAGACGCCTGCCCCAATGCAGCCTTCCCTGTCATACTCAACTTTGTATGCCATAATCGCCTGTGGATTTCTTAGAATTATAGCCGGTATGTATTTATATGTTTTCCCTGTTGGCTACCTTGCATTCAGCTTCCGCAGCTCTTCCACTATTCTTGCTGTCTGCTCCGTGGCATAATCAATCTCCTCTTTTGTATTGAGCCTGGACAGGGAGAACCTCAGCGTGCTGAAGGCATCATTTTTAGAGAGCCCTATTGAGGTGAGCACGTTGCTTGGCTCCACTGACCTTGCCGTGCATGCTGAGCCGGAGGACGCACAGATGCCTTTTGAGCTTAGCATCATCAGGACGGCTTCGGCTTCCACGCCCCTGAAGGTGATGTTCACGTTGCTGCACAATCTCCTGTTCCCTACAGGGCCGTTGAACCTGGAATCCCTTATCTTCAGCAGCCCTTTCATTAGCCTGTCCCTCAGGTTCTTCATCTGGATTATGCCCCTGCCGGAATCCTTGAAGGCGAGCTCGGCTGCCTTAGCAAACCCAACAGCACCAGGCACGTTCTCCGTGCCGGGCCTGAGGCTGTTTCCCTGCTCGCCGCCGGTGTAAACGTTTTCCAGCTTGGCGCCTGCCCTGACGTAAAGCGCCCCTATCCCCTTCGGGCCGTGTATCTTGTGGCCGTTAAGCGTGAGCAAATCTATACCTGCTTTGGAAACATCAATGGGCATTTTTGTATATCCCTGGCATGCATCCACGTGCAGCACAACCCCTTTGCTGCTGCATGCCTTTGCTATCTTCTCCATCTCCTGTATTGTCCCAATCTCGTGGTTTGCAGGCTGTATGCTCGCAAAAACGGTTTCTTTTGTTATCGCCTTCTCCAGGTTTCCCATGCTGATGAAGCCCTCTCTGTTCACCGGAAGGTACGTCACCTTGAACCCGCGCTTTTCCAGCATCCTGAACGGCTCCAGTACAGATTTATGCTCTATCGCCGTCGTAATGATGTGCGTGCCTTTGCTTTTCAGCCCGCCTGCGGCGCCAAGGATGGCTATGTTGTTAGCCTCTGTCCCGCCTGAGGTGAATACCACCTCTTCCCTCTCAGCGCCTATCGTGCCTGCTATTATTTCCTTGCAGTCATCAAGCGCCTTCTGCGCCTCCATGCCCAGGAAATGCGTGGAAGACGGGTTGCCGTATTTTTCCGCGTAGTAAGGCTTCATTGCCTCCAGCACCTCAGGCAAAACAGGCGTGGTGGCGCTATTGTCGAGGTAGGCAATTTTCATAAACAACTATTAATTTTGATTATATTAAGCGCGAAAATACACAGAACTCAATTCAGCTCCTGTTACTGGAACATATCAAACCTTCAATCCGGCCCCTTTCTGCACCCACTCATACCCATGCGACTCCAGCTTCTGCACGAGCTCATCACCGCCTGACATGGCTATCCTGCCGTCCATCATTATGTGGACCCTGTCGGGCTTTATGTAGTTAAGGAGGCGCTGGTAGTGGGTTATCACAAGGGCGCCCATGTGTGGGCCCATCAACTCATTGACACCGTTGGCCACGATCTTTAGCGAATCAATATCCAGGCCTGAATCAGTCTCGTCTAGTATCGCCATCCTGGGCTGCAGCACTGCCATCTGGAGTATCTCCGTCCTCTTCTTTTCCCCGCCGGAGAATCCCTCGTTCAGGTAGCGGCTTGCGAACGACTGGTCTATCTTTAGGAGAGCCATTTTCTCTTTCAGGAGCTTGAGGAACTCGGGAACGGGAACAGGCTGTGGCCTAAGCGCATTCAAGGCTGTTCTTAAAAAATTGGAAACCGTCACGCCCGGTATCTCGGTAGGGTACTGGAAGGAAAGGAAGAGCCCGAGCCTGGCGCGCTGGGTGGGTTTCTCCTTTGTGATGTCTTCCCCCCGGAACACTATCCTGCCCTGCGCCACTTCATACTTAGGGTGTCCCATTATGGTGTATGCGAGTGTGCTCTTGCCTGAGCCGTTGGGCCCCATGATGGCGTTTATCTCGCCTATGTTTGCCTGGAGATTGATGCCTTTAAGGATTTCCTGGCCCTCAACATTTACGTGAAGGTTTTCTATTATCAAATCAGGGTTTTGCTGACTCATATTTCACGATACCATCCTTCAATGCATAAAGGCACAGGAGGGCGCATTTTATCCTGACAGGCCCCACGGGGATGCCCAGCATGCCTATTATGTCCTCCTTCCTTATTCCGGCGGCGTCTTTTAAGCTTTTGCCCTTCAGCGTTTCCGAGAGCAGCGACATTGAGGAAACGCTTATCGCGCAGCCCCGTGACAGGTGTTTCACTTCCTGTATGGTGCCGCTCCCGTTAAGCTTGAGGAATATTTCCACCTGGTCACCGCATAGGGGGTTTACCTCCTTGTGGATTATATCAGCATTCTCAATGCTGCCGGAATTCCTGGGGCTCTTGTAATGGTCAAGTATGAACTCCCTGTACATGCCTTCGCCTGCGTATGTTGTATCAATTTTTTCCATAATCACCACCATGGAAGGCGTAGCTGAGTGACCGAAGGGAACGAAGTAGCCTCCCTTTTGATCCACCACTTTTGGGAAAAGTGGTGCCTGTACATGCCTTCGCCTGAATATGATGCATCTATTGTTTCCATAATCACACCTTGAATACTGCCTTGGCTTTCCCTATGGCTTCGCAAAGCCTGTCAATCTCCTCCCTTGTGTTGTAAAGGTAGAAGCTCGCCCGAGCGGAGCCCGTGATGCCCAGCAAATGCATGAGCGGCATTGAGCAGTGGTGCCCGCCCCTTATTGCAATCCCCTCCGCGTTAAGGAGCTCTGCAAGGTCATGGGCGTGCATGCCCTTGATGTTGAAGGATATCAGGGAAGACCTTTTCTCCGGTGGTGGCCCATATATCTCAATGTTTCCGGCAGAGGAAAGCTTTTCATAAGCATATCTTACCAGGGATTTCCCATAGCTCTCTATGTTATCCATGCCTATTCCCCGGAGGTAATCTATTGCCGCACCAAGCCCCACCGCCTCGGCTATGTTGGGCGTGCCCGCCTCGAACTTCCAGGGGAGGTCATTCCAGCGGGACTCCTCGAAGCTGACCTCCCTTATCATGTCCCCGCCGTAGAGGAAGGGCTCCATTGACCCCAGGGTGTCCTTCTTCCCGAAAAGCACTCCTATGCCGGTGGGCCCTAGCATCTTGTGGCCTGAGAAGGCAAGGAAGTCGCATCCCAGCTTCCCCACATCAACAGGCATGTGCGGCACGCTCTGCGCGGCGTCTATTGCAAACAGCGCGCCATTCTCGTGGGCTATCTGGCCTATGTGCCTGACGTCATTGACTGTTCCAAGGACGTTGGAGACGTGGATGGCGGAAACTATTTTCGTGTTTTTGGTTATGGCGCTCTCTATGCCTTCCCTCTTCAATTCCCCGTTACTGCCAATTTCAATGAATTTCAGCCTGGCCCCGGTCTTCCTGGCCGCCTGTTGCCAGGGGACTAGGTTGCTGTGGTGCTCCATCTGCGTGACAACTATCTCATCCCCCTTTTTCAGGAGGCCCATGAGGCTGTAAGCCAGCAGGTTTATTGATTCGGTCGTGTTCTTTGTGAAGACAATCTCCTCCATTGATGAAGCGTTTATGAAATGCGCCGTTTTCTTGTGCGCTTCCTCGTATGCCAGGGTGGCCTCAATGCTCAGCCTGTGCACGCCCCTGTGGACATTGGAATTGTGCTCCCTGTAATAGCTGCTCATGGCCTCTATTACCTGCGCCGGCTTCTGGGAGGTGGCCGAATTGTCAAGGTATGCCAGCGGCTTCCCATTGATAAGCCTGCCGAATATCGGGAAATCACTCCTTATCTTATCCACTTCCAGCCCGTTTAATTGTGCTTCCATCATTGTAACCACTGATGCCTCCGCTATTTATACGCTTGCCTCCATTTCCTTCCCCAATCCCCTGATTATCCCCCCATGCATAAGCCTGCGCGCCTCGTTCTGCGTGTGCTCCACCTGCAGCAGCCTTACCAGGGGCTCAAAGAAGCCTTCCAGTATCCTCCTCTTCGCCTCGATTTCGGTGAGGCCGCGGCTCATAAGGTAGAACAGCTTGTCAGGGTCAATCTGGCCCACTGTTGTCGCGTGGCCGCACTTCACCTCGTTGTTGTCTATCTCAAGGTAGGGGACGGGGTCTGCCTCCGCGCGGCCGCCGAGTATCATCGTGTCAGCCTTCTGGTAGCCGTTTGCGCCCTTGGCCTCCCTTGCTATCTTGACAAGGCCCCTGTATATGGCCTTGGCATTGTCGTTGAGCGCGCCCTTTGTCAGCAGGTAGGATTCGGTGTGCGGGCTTGAGTGGATTGCATTTATGTGGAAGTCAAAATGCTGCCCCTCGCTGCCTAGGAATATGCCCCTGTTCATCGTCCTCGCTCCCGGGCCGTTGAGCACGCTGGAAACGTCTGATTTTGTGATGCCAGACCCTATGTCGCAGGTGACCCATTCCACGTTGGCGTCCCTGCCTATGATGGCCTTCTTCAGCGAGAAGTTTACCAGGCCGCGGCCATAGTTCTGCATGCTGCCGAAGTTAACCCGCGAGCCGTCCCCTGCGAACACCTCCACGACGCCGCTCCTGTATTTCCCCTCCCCGGAGAGGTTTTCCAGGAAAGACAGGCTGCTTCGCGGCTCAGCAACTATGATGGTGTGGTCTATTGAAGAGCCTTCAGTGTGCAGGTCTGCGTACACAGGCTCCCCTGCCGTAACGCCCCGTGGCACATAGACAAGAAGCCCCCTGCTCCAGGCTGCCTGGTGGAATGAGGCGAGCTTATGGTTGGCGATAACGTTTGTTATGCAGTTGGGGCACCTGCAGTCTGCAAAGCCCATTGAGCGGAAGAGGTGCTTTTCAACTATGTCTGGATATTCCTTCAGTGCAGTGAACAAGTCGGCAATTATAATGTCCTTGTTCATGTTTTCTACCTTTGGCGGCTTCTGCCTCTGGGCCTTAAGGTTTTCCAGCCCAAGCTCGCCCAAATCCGTGGTTATGTTAAGACCGTAGCGCATTACCGGGTACGGCGCTGAAGAGAAGCTGGCCAGCGCATCGCGCCTCTTTGCGCTAACCCATTCAGGCTCCCCGGCTGCGCTTACAGGCATGGTTTTGTCTTCCATAGTAAAAAGCTGTCGTAATCATCCTTACCCCACTGCACCTTCCATTTCCATCTCAACCAGCCTGTTAAGCTCCACTGCGTATTCCAGCGGCAGCTCCCTGACGACAGGCTCTATGAAGCCTGAGACTATCATCTGCATGGCCTTCTCCTCTGTCAGGCCGCGGCTCATAAGGTAGAACAGCTGCTCTGCTGAAATCCTGCCGACTGTAGCCTCATGCACGACATCGGCCTTGTTTTCGTTTATCTTCATGTAGGGGAAGGTGTTTGAAACGGACTTCTCGTCTATAAGCAGCGCGTCGCAGCTGACGCTTGATTTGCAGCCTACCGCCCCCTTGTTTATCTGCACAAGCCCGCGGTAGCTGGTCACCCCTCCATCCTTGCTTATGCTCTTGGCCCTTATGGTGCTTGTTGTATAGGGGGCGAGGTGGTAGACCTTTGACCCAGTGTCCTGGTTCTGGTTCCCCCCTGCAAATGCTATGCCAAGGTAATCGGCGCGGGCATGCGGGCCGAGAAGGACCGAGGAGGGATAGAGCATGGTAACACAGCTTCCCATGTTTCCATTAACCCATTCCACTATCCCATTCCTATCAACCACAGCCCTCTTTGTGTTAAGATTGAAAGTGTTCTTGCTCCAGTTCTCCACGCTGGAATACCTTGCCCTGGCACCTTCCTTCACATGGACCTCTACACAGCCTGCGTGCAGGGAATGGGAGGCATATTGCGGAGCAGAGCAGCCCTCTATGTACGACACTTCTGCTCCCTTGTCCACTACTATAAGCGTGTGCTCAAACTGGCCCATCTTCTCCGCATTCATCCTGAAGTATGCCTGCAGCGGCAGCGGCACCTTCACGTTTGGCGGTACGTAGATGAATGTCCCTCCCGACCATGCGGCAGCATGGAGCGCGGAGAACTTGTGCAGTCCTATGGGAACGCATGTGGTCATGAAGTGCTGCCTGACGATCTCCGGGTATTGCTGCACCCCCTCGTCCATGTCAAGGAAGACCACTCCCTGGTCCGCAAGCTCCTTTTTTATGTTGTGGTACACGACTTGGGACTCATATTGTGCTCCTACCCCGGCCAGCGCCTTCCTCTCGGCTTCCGGGATGCCCAGCCTCTCAAAAGTCCTCTTTATGTCCTCTGGCACGTCCTCCCAGTTCGTTGCGTTCTTCTTGGCGTCCGGCTTGGCGAAGAAGGTTATCTTATTGATATCCAGGCTTGACAGGTCGGGTCCCCAGTCAGGGGTGGGCAGCTTGCTGAAGATTTCCAGCCCCTTGAGCCTCTTTTCAAGCATCCACTCGGGCTCCCCCTTCTCATTGGAGATGAGCTCCACAACTTCCTTTGAGAGGCCCGGGGGTGACTTGAAAGTCAGCCTCTCGGGATTGTAATGGTCAAACCTTTCCCTGCTTATTTCAATGTCCTGCATCTAATCGCTCCTCATGGCCGGCATTTTTATAGGCGCGCCGGCTTCATAGCATATGTTGCACGCCTGCGGCACGTCGTCGTGTGCCCTGTGTATGTCACATATGGACATGTTCCTCTTTAACTCAAGGCTAAGCCTGTAAATCTCGCTGAAGGCGCTCCCGCCGGCCATTACGGCATCCACGGATTTCCTTATCTCATCCAGCACTGCCGGCTTAAGGGAGACCTTGTTGGCCCTCTTGTCCTTTACGTACTGGGAAACTGCCGATTCCGTTATTCCCAGCCTGGCAGCGGCCCCCCTCTGGGAAAGGCCCCTCCTGATTATCTCCTTGGCCATCTCCCTCCTTATGGCAGGGATTATGTACCAAGTCTCCACTTCCTGGGGCAGAATTTTGAGCATAACTTCACAATGTTAAGTTTACTATCGGCACTAAAGTATATAAAGCTTATTCCTCCTTTTGATAGTTTTCAAAAGTTATCCCTAGTTATCGCTTCTTCCTCGGTTTCATGATGTAGAAGTAGCCCACTGCAACTATGACTATTATTACTATTGCAGAGATTACCAGGAATAGGATCACACTGGACTCTTCTGCCTGCACAGGCGGCAGCTCCCCTGGGGCCGCCTGGGGTGCCTGCACGCTGAAGCCCACGGTCTGCACCACGTTTGGCGAGAACTGCGAGTGGTCGTTCTGGTGCAGCTCTGCCGTCACGGTGTGCTGGCC
>JACQIG010000048.1 GCA_016198605.1 Candidatus Aenigmatarchaeota archaeon
AGCGGACAAGGAGGGAGGAGGTGTTCTGGATGCAGGAGTAATTTCCAGATCCCAAATTGGTTGTCGATGAGCAAACTACTGAGGTGGTGTTTTGGACTGAGGAGAACTGGACTGTTGCATCGGCTATTGTCTCCTGGGCTGAGCAGTCAGAAAGGATTGAGCCGTTGAGGCTTATGTTGCCTGAGCGGAGGATCTCAAAGATGTTGAACGGGTTTGTCACGTTGAGTACCAAATCACCGAAGACTGTCATGGTGAAGTTGGTTGTTGTGTTGGTCTGGTTGTAGTTGGCGTCCGTGGTGCCTGCGAGCCAGAATTGTGTGGCTGCTGTGAAGGAGCAGTTGGGGTTGAAGTTGAAGGCTGCGTGGCCTGTGGAGTTTGTCTGGGTGAGGTTTGTTATGTTGAACTGGGACTGGTTGTAGGTGATGTGGAAGGTGACGTTTATGCCCGGGTCAAAGGACTGGTTGCCGGTGTCGAATATGCGGACTATCAGGGGTATTGAGGAAGCTGACCTGTTTATCTGGGAGGCGTTGCCCGCTGTCAGGGTTACGGTTACATTGGAGATTGTGAGATCTGGGCCTGAGAATCTGCTTGTGTTGAAGGCATTGGCTGATGTGGAGTCGTTGATCTGGAAGAAGAATATGTTGTCCGTGCCTATGTCTGAGGGCTGGAAGTCCGTGGCGTTTATCCTGCATGTTCCATTCCCGCCTATTACATTGGTTGAGCCTATTGTTCTGTTGGTTGCGCCGTTGTCGGTGGAAACATAGAGGGTGCAGGTTATGGTGTCATTCTCTGTGTCGTTGACGGGTATGGTGTAGTTGTAGTCCCTGGACCAGCCGCCTGACCCGGGAGAGACAGAGCCGGCTGAGAAGTTTGTTGGGGCGAGGTTGTCGAGGAAGTAGCGGAAAGAATAGTTTGTCGTGTTGCTGTTGTAGCTGGTCTGGGTGGAAGTTATGTTAATAGAATAGTTGCCCTCCGGTTTCCCTGTGGAGTTGAGCGTGCATGTATAGTGTGCATTTGATTCTGCTACCGGGCTGCAGGCAAATGTTAGGCCTGCCTGGTGGACATGGTCAACTAGATTAGTGACGCCTGTGAGATTCCCATCCACGCTGCAATCTGTCTGTATTGTGAAGTTAGTCAGGATCTGGTTGGTCACATTGAAGTTTGAATTTGCAGCAGGCTGGAGCAGGTTGGTTTTAAGCTGCCCCAACACGGTGAACGACTGCGAGGGGGAAAGGTTGACAGCCTTGTAGCATGCATCGTTGTCTGACCCTCCCCTCCATAACTGTGTGCCCGCCGAGTAAGAGCATGTTGGATCAAAATTGAAGTTGATATGGCCAGTAGAGTTGGTCTGGCTCCTGTTTCCGTCGTCAAAGGCAACGCCATTTGTAGTAACCCATATAGTTCCGTTGACGCCGCCTGCAAGGAAGGAGCCGTTGTCTGTATCTTGTATCCTTACAGAGAAGAGTCCTGTGGGGCTTCCCTCCCTGTTTATGGATATGCCGCTCCCGGCCGCAAGCGCCACGGCAACATCGTCCCTCTCTGTTGTCCAGTTCTTCACTGTTGTCTCATTTGTGAGTCCAAACGTGTCGGTGGCGTTGAACTTGAAGTAGATAAGCGGGCCCGAGGTGAAGTCCGTACATGCAAACTGCTTGTAGAAGTTAAGCGCAGTCTCTGACGTACAGGCAGTGCATGTCTGCCAGTCCACAAGTGTATATGATACGCTGTCAAATGATCTCCATAATGAGACGTTGACTGTGTCACCGGAGTCCGGATCCTTGACTGTCAGGTTGAGCGTTATGCTCTCCCCCCAGCCCGCTGTTGTCACATTGACGTTATTGGTGGTCAGCTGAGGCCTCTCCCTCAGCTGCAATGCATTGGTTTTTGTAATGAAAGTGCTGTTGTAGAAACTGGCAGTGGTGTTCATCGTTATATTCCAGAAGCCGAGGGATTGCGAGGAGCTGTCCCAGGAACAGTTGTATGTGCCGTTGTTCTGGTCAGAGGCAGGCTCTGGTGAGCATGAATTGGTTGTCCCGCCCTGGATTATCTTGTATATAGCAGTCGCGCCTGTTATCTGCTCGCATGCGGAATCAGCATCAATTGCATCGCCACTGATGGCTATTGAGGACCCTCTCTGGTAGGCCTCTCCATTTGGGTTTGTGACATTCGCCGTCATGAATGACTGTATCTGCAGGGTGAAATTGGACGAGTTGGCAGCGAAATAGCAGTTGTTTGTTCCTGTGTCCCTGAACTCGGATGTCCATTTCTGGTTGCCCACATAATACCTCGGTGAGCCGCAGCTCGGGTTGAAGTTGGTGCTTATGTCGCTGTTAGGGTCTGTCGTGGCGCCAGTCACACGGGCCCAGTTGCTGCCATTTACCGTCGCAAAGAAGGCCCCGTCAAATCCAGAGCCTATGTCACTACCAGTGAGTGCGTCCCTTATCCTCACTGTCAGTGTTGTTGTGTTTGACCCCACCCTGCTTACATTGGTGTTATTGCCTGCCTGGAGGACAAAATTCACATCTCTTCTTGTTATGTTAATGGTTGACACAGACGTCTGGTTTGAAAGATTGCTGCTGTCCGTGGCGTTGATCTTCCAATACCATGTTTCATCTATATCAGCGCAGAGCGAGTATGTTCGTGTGAAGGTCACCGTAGTGTTCTGGCAGTCTGAGCATGTCTGCGTCCCCCTTAATGTAAAGGTGACATTATCAGGGGAGTCCCATAGCCGTATTGTTACATTGTCGTCATCGTCGGTTACATTAACTGTGAATTGGAAGGTGGTTCCCCATGGTCCAGAGCTGATATTGGATGTGGCATTAGTGAGGTTAGGACTGATCTGGTGGAAGAAGGTGTTGTTGGCTGTTGTGTTGCCGTTGTTGTAGTTGGTTCTTGTTGAATTGAACGTGACATTGAAGTATCCGCCTGGCAGCGTTGTGGCATTCAGTGTCCCATTATAAGACCCGTTTGCGATGTCAACCGATGTGGTTATATTGGCCATGGAATCATGCCTACTGAGGAAATACACGGTTGCGCCTGTTATGAAAACAGAACAGTCATTTGTCACATCCCCCAGGAATGTCACATTCTCATTGTTCTGGAATTTCTGGCCGCCCAGGGGCATGCGCAGTGTATTATTCAGCGTTCCTATTATGGTGAGCGTCATGTTCGTTGAGTTTGCATCCTTATAACATGCGTCATTGCTGGCCCCTCCCCTCCATGCCTGGCTCCCGACCTCATATGCGCATGTCGGGTCAAAACTCAGGTTGAAATGGCCCGAACTGTTTGTTGTTGTGAAGTTGCCGCTGTTGAATGCCGTGGTGTTGAATGTCACCCATATTGTTGCGTTCACGCCGCTGCTTACGTTGGTTCCCTTGTCAGTGTCATTTATCCGCAAAACCAGCAGCACGCTGCCGCCGGTCCTGTTAACCTCGGAGGCATTCCCCTGTACCAGGTAGGCTGTAGTGTCGTCCTTTTCAACCGTGAAACTGGCCGAAGGCGTCTGGTTGGTAAGCTGGCCGTCACTGAGGTTGAAGCGGAAATATTGCTGGCTTATGTTAGCGCACTGGAAGGCCGTATAGTTGAAAGTTACGTTGGTTGTCGCGCCGCATGAAACGCATGTTTTTGACTCTATAAGTGTGAATGTGGAATTGTCAGGGGACAGGTAGAATGTTACATTAAGATCATCGCTTTCAAGGTCGCGAACCTCCACGGTAAAGTTGAACATCTCACCAAAGCCTCCCACCTGTGGAGAAATGAACCTGCCGAAATAGACAGGCGCAGTATTATTGGGTGCAAGCAGCCTGAAGGCGCTTGCATTTGAGGTTGAGCCGTTGTTATAGCTGGAAACATTGTACGCCCGCACGGTGATGTTATAGAAGCCCGTGCTTGCGGCTGTGGAATTCCATGCGCATGAGTAATTACCGTCGCCCAGGGCTGTCAAGTTGCCGCACGTGAAGTTGGTCAGGTCATTCACGCTTGTGAGTGTTATGTTGAGCGCTGAGGAGCTTATGCTTTCTGAGCAGTCGCCTATGACTGTGACATTTACCGTCACATTATCCCCGACGGTGAACGACTGGCCAGTGGGATTTGTTATGCCCGGTGCCAGGTCCCCGTTAATTGACACCGTGAAGTTGGCTGACACATTGTCCTTGTAGTTGGAGTCGGAAGAGGTATGCGCCACATAATACTGCGTGCTGACATTGAAGGAGCAGTTGGGGTTGAAATAGAGTTCCCCCACACCAGAGGAGTTGGTTGTGTTCTCTCCGGATTTCAGGAATGTCATTGTGTTGTTGGTTATGTTAAATCCAACAGTCACGGAAGGTGTTGAGATATCCGAACCGGCATCCGTGTCATAAACCAGCACGGACAGCAGGCCTGTCTGGCCGCCTGACCTGTTGATTATGGAATTGTTGCCCGCCCTGGCGCTAATATTGACGTCGTCCTTTTCCACTATGACGGTATCAGTCCCCGATGTTGAAGTGTCATTCAGGCTGAACTGGAGGAACCATGTTCCCTGCTGGCCTGAGGTGAAGTTCCTGATGAAAGAGAACTGCTGATTTGTGCAGCCGGAGCATGTGGTTGGGGTGATGTTGGTGCAGCTCGACAGGGGACCGCTTATGCAGTCCGTGAATGAGCCTGCACCGGTCTTCATTGAAAAGTTGACATTGAATGTCGGGGTCGCATTGCCGGAAGTCCCAAACGCGGTGAAGTTCCAGTTCCTCCTGCCCCATCCGTCTGTTGGGGGGGTTGTGGTGATGTTGATCAGGCTCTTGAATATGCTGAGGAAGAAAAGGTACGGCTCTCCTGTCCTGGTTTTCAGGGTGAAGTTATCATAATAATCCGAGAGGTTAACGGCCATGCTGGCATTGTAGAAACCGGCCAGCCCGACGGCGGAATCCCAGCTGCACCTGTAGAGGCCCGTCACGGGGGATGTTATTGCGGTGCAATTGTACAGCGTATTGCTGTAATTATACGTATAGTTGACGGATACCCCGCCAAGCTCCAGGTCGCAGTCGTCAAACGCCGTCCCTATCGTATCTATTGCGTCCCTCTGGGTGAAATTGCTGCTGCCCGTGGGGTCTGTCACGTTTATCCTCATGTTGCCGCGGACGCTCAGGTTCCTTAGCAGGTATGCGGAAGTGTCATTGTCATTGTATATGCCGGTCACGGAATCGTTCAGGTTTATCTTCCACTGCTGCTCACCCACCTGGAACCTCGGAGCCCCGGAATATTCATTCGCGCATGTAGCGTTGAAGCTGAAGAGGGCGTGGCCCGTGCCATTGGTGACTGCAACATACCTTGAATCTGAGTAATATGTGACATTATTGGTTGTGATTGAGAACTTTAGCGGGAATGAGCTCAGGTTTGTGCCGTTCTTGTCCGCTATGATGAATCCGAGTTGCGATGTCTGGTTGCCGCTCCTGTTGGCGATGGATGCATGGCCGGTGAAGTAAGTTATGGTGGTGTTCTCCTTAGAGACTGTCAGCGTCCTTGTTGCTGTGGTATTTGTGTTGCCACCCCCATCGGTTGCGTTGAACTTGTAGAACCATGTGCCTATGTCAGGGCTCTGGGGATCCCAGGCAAAGGAGAAATTCTTCTGGCTGTCGCTTATGGTGAAGTTGTTATCTCCTATTAGTGTCCAGGCCGATTGGTCCGTGCTCCTCCATGCAGAAACGGTCACATTTGCATCAGCGTCCGAGTCAACAGTGATGTTGAACGTGAAATTGAACCCCCACCCGCCCTCCGCCACTCCCGTCTCGGTGGAGTTCGCCTTGGGAACATCAAGGGATATGGATTTGGAGGGGCAAAGGACCTGGACCTGGTTTGATTTTACAACAGAAGTCGCGTTCTCGGTGGAGTTCACCATTATCCAGAATGTGTATGTGCTTCCACATGCGACGCTCGTGTTCACGGTCCAGTTGGCAATGGCCGTGCTTCCATTCTGGATGTTCCCAAAATAGGTTATGTTGCTTGCTTGCCCTGTGGAATTGTACATCGTGAAGTTGGAGGTGGCGTTTATTAGCGCTGTCACATTGCTGGCTGTCCCGGGGCCGTTGTTTGTTATGACCGTGGAAAGCGAGATGTTTACGCTCTGGTTGGCGCTTGAGGGGCCTGTGATATCGGCCACGGTGAGCGCTGCGCCGCAGGCAAGGAAAGGCGCATACTGCCTGTCAGTAAATATGTATGTTCCATTCGTGTGGTTTGCCTGGAACGTGTCGGTTTTCCCTACAGGAAGAACGGGCGTGAGGTTGATGGTGTAATTGAAAAATGAGGCATTGAGCCTGCCTGTGGTGTTGAAGTTCCTGCCGCCGTCCCATAAAACCAGCGTGGATGTGCCGGAAGTATTGGCAGGGCTGAAGCCCTGAAGGACGACACCGCTCGGGTATATCTCCGTCACGTTGAACCTGGTTGCGTTGGTATTGCCTTTGTTGAACACCTCAAGTGAGACGTTCACGGTGCCACACGAAAGCGCCGTCGGGAAGTCATATTCCTTCCATAGGCCTTCGGTCTCATTGAAATATTTCCTTGTGGTCTTGAGCCATGTGCCGTTGACCTGCACTGTGGCACGCTGTTTTGACCACCATTGCCCTTTGTTCACAGATGACTGGCCCACAAGGCTCTGGTAGAAGACCTTGCCGCCGGGTGTGAAGTTCCCTATGGCTCCGACGTTTCCTGAGATATTTGATATGAGGGTTGTGCCGTTGATTGTTTGCGTCATTGTAAGCGGGGTGGGGCTGAAGGCCCATCTTACCCTATATCCCTCATAAAACGACCCAATTGGGTATCCAGGCTCGGGGGCGACAGAAAAGCTGCTTCTGGTTACGTTGAAGCCCGGAGGTATGATAAGGTCAACAAGATAGACGCTTTCCCCTGCATCGCTTGAAGCTGACCTTTCGCTGAAATTTATGCTGACTGCCTGGCCGGAGACCACCGATGTTATATTGAAGAACGGATTCGGGCTGGCGCCATGGGCGTTGTTGGCCGCGCCTCCGCAGGTTCCTGTATTATCCGCTTTTGACACGCCCTGCTGGCTGCCTGTGACAGGGTCAATCCAGACGACATCAGTCAGGTAGCTCCCCCCCACGTTGATATCCTCCGGGCCGAACACCTCCGCCGTGGAGAGGAAGCAGGTTGATGTTGGTATATCCCTGTTGTTCCACGTGATGGTATCGGAATCGATGGAATTTGGTGATTGGCCCTCAACTATTGTGGCATTGAACAGGCCAGATTTTCCTGTAAGGAATGTGGTGATGTTAACAGTCAGGTTGTAGTCGCCGTAATTGCAAACCTGCAGCCTGAAGTGCTCTCCAGATGCGGCTCCGCCATCACAGGGCGTGACAAAGGCCGGCGCGGTGTATATTATTATTGGCTGTGATGTCCCATCACCTGAGTCCTGGAGCGTGAAATCCTCAGTATAGTTTATTTCACTGATGCCTGTCCCGTTGTGCCTGATTGTCACCCTTGCTGTGTATGTCTTCTGCGTGGCATTGTCAGGGACGTCAAAACTCCAGAAAAGGACGTTTTCATTGTAAGACGGCTGTACAGACGAATTCATCAGGGTGAATAGCCTGGTTTTGTTGTCAAGGAAGAACCAGCCTAATTCAGTTGTCCCGTCAAGCAAGGTCACTGTAACGTTTCCGGATAGCTGCTGCGATGGGTTATAGTTGGCCACTGGAACGGCCATTGAGGCCCTGTGGCCTCTGACGACATAGCCGTCCTCTCCGGAAGGTGAGAATATTTTTATGTCCCTTATCAGGTTGACATCTGTGCAGTTTATCACCCTTATGTCTATTATGTTGGAGCTGTCAAGGAACCTCCCGGGAAATTGCTGGGAAGTATACTTCAGCTTGTATTTCTTTGTGGCTGCGGTGCTGCTTATGTTTACGCTGCGGTTCGCCAAATAGCAGTGGTCAATCTGGCCGTTCTGGCAGTCAACATTATCGTTGCCAAGTTCGCTTGCAAGCGTGACATCGTTTGACTGGCCGTTCCAGTACTGGAAGCCTGCATAGGGAAGGCTCTGGTACACGGCCTCGTCCTCCGGCTTTATCTGGAGCCTCACCGTCTGCGATGTTGAATCAGAATCATGCGCCAGGTCATAGTGGGCTATTGACACGTTGTAAGTCTGGTTGCTGCACAGTGTCAGCTCGTCAGTCACGTTGCCGGTGCCGTTCCAGTACCATGCCCATTTGACATAGTAGAAGAACGCTGCATCAGCGGCTATTGTCCATGCCCTGCCTTCTGAAAAGGACTGGACGCTGTTGTAGTCTACCCTTCCTGGCCCAAGGAGATAGAGTGCAGGAGAAACCTGGGGCGGCGTAAACACATAGTTGACTGTGGTTGAATCCCCTTCTTGCAAATCGCCAAGATACCATGTTATCGTTTTTACTGACCCGTTATCAGCTACAATCCCATCAGTAGTGACATTGAACTCTGAAGGCACATATTCGGTAAACGTCGCGTCTGACGCGGCTGTATTGGCTGTGATGTTGATTGCTACCCTCGTGTCCTGGAGCTTTATTACAGTAGGCGCGTCCCTGATTATGTCAAACTCCACAAATGAGCGCGAATCAAAAGAGGTGCTATACTCAATTGGCGTGCCCTGGTCATATGCCACCGCATGTATGCCGTGCGTGCCCAGCTCTTTGACAGGATATTCAAGGGCGTATGTCCCGTCCAGGTTGTCCCCGATGCTTCCGCCAGCAGTGGAGAATATGGAAATTGCACTGGATGGGGCTTCTACTGATACGGAAAGATTTGCCCCCGCCACCGGGGAGCCGCCGGCATCAATCATGCCAACTATCACGAGTGCGGTCTCGCCGGGCCTGTATATGCTCTTGTTGGTGTTGATGTTCAGCAGGCCAATGCTTATGTTTGCCTCAGCCACTGCATCCCCGGATGAATCAAAGGACGATATTGCCATGATTTTATATATGCCGGGCCTGACCAGCCTGCCTGTTTCCATGCTGGCTATGCCAATGCTGCCTGTGCTTTCCACTTCAAGGCGCTTTTCCACGCCATCCGGCCCAGTTATGTAAGCGGCTGTCTGCGAAGGTTGTGCGCCGCCTATGGTTTCAATCCCCACTTCCAGGGGCTCACCAGGGGAATATGAGCCACGGCCAATGATTCTTATTCCCGGCTTTCCATCCACTGCTGCATCATTTTTCCCCTGCCGTATGCTGGTTCCGTCATGCAATCCTGCCTCGGAAGGGTTGAGGTATGCGTCACCATCGCCGGCAAAAACAGCCCTGACAACATCATCCTCGGATATCGCCTTATTTGTTTCCAGTTTTGCAATTCCGCTGTTGTCTGTGAAGCCCACGCCTGCCTGCTCACCGCGAAGGTAGAACTCTACTAGCGCGTTTTCCACAGGGCTTCCGTCGTCCCTAAGCAGGGAAGCCGTTATTATGCTTAACTCTCCAGAGTCTGCAGAAACCGCAAGCTTTGTGCCGGCAAAAACTGTTATGTCTTTCGTTTCCACCACTATGCGCTGGCTGGATTGGGCGACCACTATTGCGGATATGAATATGACTGCCAGCATTACGAATATGAATTCAGCAGGCCTTGCCTGGCTCTTCCTCCTGCCGGGCGGAAGGCTAGCCATAAAGCACCTTTACCCTGACCGTATTTGGTCCCAGCGCAGTGGATGTGGAAGTAGAAACGACAATCTCGTTTGTGCACGAATCCCCGGACAAGAGCAATCCGCATTTCTTCTCGCTTTCACCAATGACCACTTCAATGCCCTCCGGTAGGGAAACAACAAACCTCACATTGCTCACATCTGCCGCGCCTGCATTGCGGACAGACGCCGTTATGGTTGCCGTTCCGCCTCGCGTGAGGTTTTCAGGCGCGCTTATGTCTATGTCCAAGACAGGGTAATCTACCGGGTCGGCGTTTTTTATGAGAAACCCTTCCGGGTGCAGGGAGCTGTTCTCCGTGCCCTGGGCGAGTATCAGGACCGGCAGCACCAGGAGGAAGAATACAAGGGGCATCAGCCTTACCTGCCCGAGGGTTGATTTGGCCTTCCTGCTGGGATAGAAACGGCTATTGTTGTCTATGCATTGCTTAACGGTTAATCTACCTATATGAGTATAACGCATCAATATCTGTATGTTGGTTAAGTGTCGACCCTTATAACATTTCCAGTGAAAACGTGTTTCGTGCAGGCCGCAGTTTGCCTCAGCGGACCCGAAAGGGCATTAAAA